>JBARIB010000721.1:0-1654 GCA_049799535.1 Allostellaceae bacterium
CCCGAGGGCCTGCTGCCGATGTACCTGGATAGCGGCACAAACAACGAGACCTACCTCCGCGATCCGCTCTACCTCGGTTTGCGGCAACACCGGCCCTCGACCCAGGAGCTGTATGCCTTCGTCGACGAGTTTATGGAGGCGGTTCCGGAGGTCTTCCCGAATTGCTGCGTCCACTTTGAAGACTGGACCGGGACAGATGCGATCGCCCTCCTTGCCCGCTACCGCGACAAGTATTGCTGCTACAATGACGACATCCAGGGTACCGGCGCCGTGACCCTCACCGGGCTGATCAACGCGCTCAAGATCACCGGCGGCCAGCTAAAGGACCAACGGGTCCTCTTTCTCGGTGCCGGCTCCGCCGCGATCGGCCTTGCCGACTTGATTGTCTACGGGATGGGCGAGCAGGGCGTGACACCCGAGGTGGCCCGGCAGCAGATCCGGATGTTCGATACCCAGGGACTGGTGGTCGCCGGACGTCCCGGTCTTGCTGCGCATAAGCTGCCCTACGCGCACAAGCTGCCGCCCAGCAAACCCTTTGATCATCTCGACCCGGCGAGCGAGTGCCCGCAGATCCTCGCGGCTGTCGAGGATTTCAAGCCGACCGCGCTCATTGGCGTCTGCACCGTGGGCAGACTGTTCACCCGGGAGATTGTCGAGGCGATGTCGCGTTTCAACGAGCGGCCGATCATCTTTGCCCTGTCGAACCCGATCGAAAAACACGAATGTCTGCCTGAGCAGGCCTACGAATGGTCCGGGGGCAAGGCGCTCTATGCCGGCGGCGTGCAATTCCCACCGGTTCACTTCGCCGGCCAGACCTTTCTGCCTTCACAGGCCAACAACCTCTATGCCTTCCCCGCTGTCGGCCTGGCGATCCACGCCACGAACGCGACCCGCGTAACCGATGCAATGTTCATCGAGGCCGCGCATGCCGTGGCCGACCAGGTGACGCCTGAGCAGTTCAAGCTCGGAATGCTGTTCCCGCCGCAGTCGAACATACTGGAGGTCGAAGTTCAAACTGCCGCGCGGGTAGCCAAGCTCGTTTTTGATGCGGGCCTGGCTCGTGTGGATCGTCCGGCCAATATGGAGACATTCATTCGGCGGCACGTCTACAAACCCGAGTATCAAACACTCGCGTGAGTTGGCTTGCGGGCTGACGCGCGCTTTGCCGCCTTCCTGCCTAGCGAGGAGCCTCATGACCGCATTGACCGCGAATACGAGCGAACCTACTGGACCCGCCGAATTCGTCATCAGACGCGTCGGTGTAGTTGGTCTCGGCCATATGGGACATGCTTTTGCCGTCAACCTCGTTGAAGACGGTCATCAGGTGTTCGTCTATGACCGAGACCCAATGCGAGCAGCGGCAGTGACAGGGGCGCGCGCGGCTGCACAGCTCGCCGATCTTGCCGCGTGCGATGTCGTGGTGACCTCGCTGCCCGATGACGATGCGCTGGGGCGGTGGCGCTCGGGCCCGAGGGTTTGGCTGGCGTTCTCGCGCCAAATGCCGTTCACATTTCGACGAGCACGGTCAGTCCCGCCGTGTCCCGCCGCGTCGCCGAGGAGCATGCCCGCCGTCGCCAGGATTATGTCGCCGCTCCGGTGCTCGGGAACCCGGACTTCGCGCTGGCACGGAAGCTCTTCGTGCTCGCTGCGGGCC
>JBARIB010000722.1:0-2279 GCA_049799535.1 Allostellaceae bacterium
GCCTCTTCCGGCTGCATGTGCGGGAACCAGTACCAGCGGTGCGCCGGGTTGTACGTGATCGCCGAGGTCTGACCGATTCGGTCCTGATAGCGACGCTCGGTCACGACCATATCGTCCGGCGACAGGCTCGGCGCATCGGCGATAGCTAATGGCCAGCACTCGACCGGATGGCGGATCGGCCGCCATACCTGCACGATTGCAAAGCGTCGCTGTAACAGGACCTCAGCCTCGTCCGGCAACAGGTCGCGCACGCGCTTCGGCGCCGACCATTCCGTATAATCGTTGTGCACCCGCCGAACGACCTCACGGATCTTCGCAGCCTCGCGCAGCTCCTGATCGGGCGTGCGCAACGTGTGATCGAACACGACGACCCGCGCGGCGCCGCTCTCGGCTTTTACGAGCGCTTCCATCTCAGGGTAGTAGACGCGGCGGATTTGGTCCTCGTCGTAAAAATCGGCGACCTTTGTCGCGTGACGCACAAAGCGGAAGCCGTTGCGTTCCAGCGCGAAGCGGTCGGAATAGAGCCGACCGTTGCGCAGGGTGACCCGACGCGGATCGGATTGGCCGCCACCGGTCCGGGTATCAGTCCCGCCGGGCGCGCCGACCAGAGAGACTGGCCGGTTTCCTGTATCCACGAAATAGTTGAGCGTCGCCTCGATCGCTTCGGGGTCGGTTTCGGCTACGGCGACCTGGACCATCACGGCTCCCTCGCGCGGATTGGCAGACGACTGGATGATAGGGTCGCTGTGGCTGCGGTACAACTGCCGCCGGCTGAATATCAAAGTTGTTGCGCAAGGGTTTGCACCAGCCATTCACTCTGCGCTAACCAATGTTTGCGAGGATCACCATGGGCTTGGATTCCCTCCGATGGCCAAGCCTGTAGGGGGCGGCGTCGGGGTTTAACCTCGCCCCGGCGCCGCTTCCTGCGCCTTTTGTCGCGAGAGGTCAGCAACCGAGCTTGGCCGCGAGGTCGATAAGATTCTCGGCAATCACGTCGAAATCGTGCTCGGCCTTCAAATCCCGAGTCTTGTTGGGACCATGTTCGAGCGGCCGGCTGACAAACGCGGTACGGAAACCGCGGCTGCGCGCCGCCAGCAAATCGCTATTGTGGGCGGCGACCATCATGCATTGCTCGGGCTTCAGATCGAGCAGGGCGGCGCTGCGGTCGTAGGCTTCGGGCTGCGGCTTGTAGGCGTGCGCAACTTCGGCCCCGAGGATCACATCCCATGGCAGGCCGGCATATTTGGCCATGTTCACCATCAGCGCGACATTGCCGTTCGACACGGTCGCGATGATGAACTTACGTTTTAGGCGGGTCAGACCCTCGACACTGTCGGGCCAGCCGTCGAGGCGGTGCCAGGCGCGGTTGAGATGGTCGATTTCCGCCTCGCCGAGGCCGGAAATTTCGAACTCGTTTAAAAGCTCGACCAGATTCTCACGATGCAGATCGTCGAGCTTCACCCAGGGCCGCTCGCCCTTGCGCACCTTCTCCATCGCCGGCTGGTAGCGTGCCCGCCAGCGGTCGGCGAAGGCATGCCAATCCTTGTCGTGTCCCTTCGGCCCGAGAATGCTCTTCGCCTCGCGGGCGATGCTGTCGCGCCAGTTCACGACGGTGCCGAAAACGTCGAAAGTGAGGGCCTTCACGTCGGATTGCATCATTGTTCGCTCACCCTCCTTGGTTCCTGCGGATCGTCCACTTGCGCGGGGTGTCGCGCCGCTGGCGCGCTCCGTCAACGGCAAACTCCCGGCACCGCTTTGCGCCCAGCCGCGCGCGGTTAATCGCGTCAGGGCGGCGGCTCTTTCGTGCAGATGAAGTCCCGGGTGTCGGTCTTTTCGCATAATATGGCGGCGTGTTGCACGCTGTCGACAATCCAAAGGAAGGCGGCGAGGATCGCGGGAGCAAGGCGTTTCGACATCGGTCGCCTCCAACAGCGTGCATCGGGCGAGAAGCAATAGGGCGAGGATACCTGCGAGCTTCTCGCCTAACAGCGTCCGGCTTGATAAAATGGCGGTACTGGGTGTTGTCTGAATGATGTGCACCCTTCGCCGGGAAGGAAACAGCCGATGGAACTTCTCGGGTGGCGAAGCGAAAGACCTCGACGGTGTCTTCGCCGAAGTGCGAGCGATCCGCGACGGCGGCGGCAACGGCTCGATCATCGGCGGCAATACATTCCAGCGCCCGCAGGAAGAGGCGTTGGATATGCTGTCGAAGATCATCAAGATCTACCAGGGCCGAGACTGAACCTTTGCCGGTGCAGGCGACGCGGGCGATGACGCGA
>JBARIB010000723.1:0-4715 GCA_049799535.1 Allostellaceae bacterium
CGTTCTTCATTATGCGGCGGGTCAACGGAACGGCTGCAGCGCATCGCATCACCCGTGATCCCGTCCTCGATCCCGCGCTGCCCGCAATCGCCGAGCGGCTTGGCTGCGAGCTCGCCCGTATTCACACCATACGGCCGCCGCGTCCTGACCTGGGCTTCCTGGCGCCATATGTAAAGGTCGGACCGGCGCAGCAGGTCGAGGGCTTTCGCGCCTATCTCGACCGCCATTCAGCGCCGCGACCGGTCCTCGAATGGGGTACCCGTTGGCTCGAGACCCATCTGCCGCCGCAGACGGAGCCGGTGCTGTGCCATCACGATTACCGCACCGGCAATTACATGCTGGACGGCACCACCTTGACCGGTATCCTCGATTGGGAATTTGCCGGGTGGGGCGATCCACATGAGGATATCGGCTGGTTTTGCTGCAAAGGATGGCGCTTTGCGCGCCTCGACCGTGAAGCTGGCGGCATCGCCGATCGTGCCCCTTTTTACCACGGTTACGAAAGAGAATCTGGGCGCTCGATCGATCCGCAGCGCGTGTTCTTCTGGGAGGTGCTGGCCAGCGTGCGATGGGCGGTGATCGCGCTGCAGCAGAGCGATCGCTATATGATAGCAGGCGAGCGCAATCTCGATCTGGCGTTGACCGGCAGGCGCGCGAGCGAATGCGAATTGGAGATTCTAATGCTGCTCGACCCGGCGGGGATACCGCGGGATGCGTGACCTGCCGACCGGGCCGGAGCTGCTGGCGCTCGCCCGCGATATCTTGCTCAATGATTTGCTGCCGCTATTGCCGCAGGAATCGCAACTGGATGCGCGGCTAGTAGCGAATAGCATTGCTATCGCAGAACGCGAGGCACGCGCTGGCGACAGGACGTGGCAAGAAGTCACTCAGCAGCTCGAAGCTTTGTACAGCGCAATCCCTCAGTCCGATCCTCTCCATTGCGGCGGAGTTGGGGGCAACCTGGAGAACTCCGATCTGCTGCGCCGCCTTGCACATGATCTGCGCGCCGGTGCGTTCGAGGATTCGCCGTCGCATGAAGGCGAGGCGCGCCTTGTTCTATGGCGGCTCACGATTGCGAAGCTTCGCCGCGCCAATCCGAGATTTCTGACTGCCAATGGGTTAGATTAGCCGGCTGGAGATCGAACTGTGTCGCAATCCCGAGTCCTGCAAGCGATCGAGGCGTTCGGCCGCGGCGAAATCGTCGTCGTGACCGACGATGACGACCGCGAGAACGAGGGCGATTTGATCCTCGCCGCGGTACACGCCACTCCGGAGAAAATGGCGTTCATCATCCGCAACACCTGTGGAATCGTTTGTGCGCCCTTGACGGCAGAGACCGCGCGGCGGCTGCATCTTGCACCAATGGTCGCGGACAACGATGCAATTCACGGAACAGCCTTCACTGTATCGGTCGATTATCGGCACGGCACGACGACCGGCATCTCAGCCGAAGAGCGTACGGCCACGATCCGCAACCTTGCAAACGGCAATGCCGGACCATCAGACTTTTTGCGGCCCGGTCACATATTCCCTCTGGTCGCCAAGGATGGCGGCGTGCTGATGCGCTCCGGCCATACCGAGGCGGCGATCGATTTGTGTCGGCTCGCCGGGCTCGAGCCGGTGGCAGCAATCTGCGAGCTGGTCAATGAAGATGGCACCGTGATGCGCGGGCCGCAGGTGCGGGCTTTTGCGAAGAGCCAGAGCTTGAGGCGTATCTCCGTAGCCGATCTGATCGCCTACCGGCAGGCGCGCGAAAAGCTTGTGACCCGAGTGGCCGAGTTCACGGTAGCGAGCGAAATCGGGGAACTTGCCGGCTATGCCTATGTGACCCCGTTCGACAAGGTGCACCACTACGCGTTTGTGTATGGCCATATCGGCGACGGCACAAATGTCCCGACCCGGCTGCATCGCGCCAGTGTTCTCGAAGACCTTTTCGGTGGCGCCAAGCCGATCCATTCCGCACTGAGCCGGTTCAAGGCGGCCGGGCGCGGTGTGCTCGTCTATCTGCGGGACGGTACGTCAGGGGTCCCGGCCAATCCCGTCGGCGAAGGGGCCACCGCCTCTGAGCACGAACGCAATGTGCAATGGCGTGAGGTCGGGCTCGGGGCGCAGATCCTTCGCGATCTATGCATTTCGTCGATCCAGCTACTGGCGACGCGCTCGCGGACCTATGTCGGCCTTGCCGGGTTCGGCATCGAGATCACTGCGACAGAACCGCTCGAATAAAGACCAGGTCCATCGACTGGGACCGCCGCTCCAAACATCTCCGAGGAAGCTCAATGGCCAAAGCCCGTCACGCAATGCCGCCCGAGATCGCCGCACTGTCGCTCGAGGAGATTGCCGACCGCCATATCGGCCGCTTTCGCGACAAGAAAGCCGATTGGGAAGCCTTCGAAGATGCCAAGGTCGAAGGCTATAGGCGCGCACAGCATCGCTTTATCGGCGCTGGCGGGTCCGGCAAACACGACGACCCCAATACGATCCCGGCACGCGGCTTCACTCTCAGCATCGTCTACGTGCCGCCCGGGCAGGGCAATGCGGCGCACACACACGAGGTCGAAGAAGTCTTTTTTGTACTTCAGGGCTATCTGACGGTCTTTGTCGAGGATGAAGAGGGCCGGCGTGTCGGCCGCAAGCTCGGGCCGTGGGAGTGCATTGCCTGTCCGCCGGGGGTCATCCACGGCTTCCACAACGAAAGCCTTGAGCCGGTCTATATGCAGGTCATGCTCGGCCGGGGTCGCCCCGAGGCGATGGGTTATGCCGACGACGAGTTGTATCGGCGTCGTGAGGCGCATCTGGCCGCCTCATGAATTGGGACATCCTGATCCGCGGCGGCACCGTCATCGACGGCAGCAGCCGGCCCGGCGAGATCGGCGATCTCGCGGTTCGGGACGGTCGGATTGCCACGATCGGCCGGTCCCTGCCGAACGAGGCGGGGAAAGTCATCGATGCCGAAGGTCTCGCGGTGACCCCGGGCTTTATCGACATCAAGACGCATTCGGACTTCACCCTGCCGATCAACCCGAAGGCCGAGAGCAAGGTGCGCCAAGGGGTCACCACCGAGATCATCGGTCATTGCGGGTTCTCGGTTGCGCCGGTATTGCCGGGCAAGGCGCAATTGCTCGCCGATTATCTGAGCGGTGGGGCGCCGTGGCTGCCGTTCCGCGAGATGCGTTTTCCGGAATACCTTGAGACGTTTCCCGCGGTTGCGGTCAACACCGGGATGCTGGTCGGCCACAACACATTGCGGCTGATGGTCATGGGGCTCGAGGACCGAGCACCGCGCCCGGCCGAGCTCGAGGAGATGATCGCCCTCCTGGAAGAAGGGCTAGCCGCGGGTGCGCTCGGCCTGTCCTCGGGCCTCTTCACCCCGCCGGGAAGCTTTGCCCAGCCGTCTGAGATGCTCGCCTTCGGCGCCGCGCTGAAGCGCCGCGACGCGGCCTACTTCACGCATATCCGTGACGAATCGAATGAAGTCCTCGATGGTGTCGAAGAGGCGATCAACTTCGCGCGAACTTCCCAAGTTCATGTCGAGATTGTGCATCTCAAATGTTCCGGGCTCGACAATTGGGGAAAGGCAGCGCAGATCTTAGCGATGCTCGAGGCGGCACGCGCCGAAGGCTGCGACATCGACTGCGACGCCTACCCCTACACTGCCGGCGCCAACCCGCTGAAGAACCTGCTGCCGCCCTGGGTGCAGGTGGGCGGTCTGGAGCCGATGCTGGCACGTCTTGCGGCTTCCGAGACGCGCGAACGGATCCGCGCCGAGCTCGAGCGCGACGGACTCAACAATTGGGGCCGCATTCCGTCCTGGGAATGCGTGCAGATCTCGGTGTCGCCGCATCTGCCGCAACATGCCGGAGAGACGATCGCGGCGCTCGCCGCGGCACGCAGCTGCGACCCGCTCGACCTCGTCTGCGATTACTTGATCGAGGACAACGGCGCGACCCGCGTCCTGATCACCTCGATCGCCGAGGACGACGTCCGCGAAATCGTGCGCTCGCCGTCAGCGCTTGTCGGCTCCGACGGCAATTGCGTCGCCGATTACGGCGTCGTCGCTCAAGGCATGCCTCATCCCCGCTTCTACGGGACCTTTCCGCGCATCATCGGGCGCTATGTGCACGAGCAGCGTCTGCTGCCGCTTCAGCAGGCCATCCATAAGATGACGGCAGCAACGGCGCGGGCGCTGCGGCTACGCGACCGCGGACTCCTCAAGGAAGGCTACCGCGCCGACATCACGGTCTTCGATCCCGCAGACTTCAAGGACCGCGCGACGTACGCCCAGCCGCACCAATACCCGACCGGCGCGCGGACGACGGTGCTCGTCAATGGCGTCATCGTCGTCGAAAACGCCCGCCACACCGGCGCGACCCCCGGCAGGGTATTGCGCCGCAGCACCGACGGCACAGTCGGCTGAGCGGCTAGCCGGCGAAGGCGGCGATCCCGGTCTGGGCGCGCCCCAGGATCAGCGCGTGGATGTCGTGGGTGCCCTCATAGGTGTTGACGGCCTCGAGGTTCATGACGTGGCGGATCACGTGGAACTCGTCGGCGATGCCGTTGCCGCCGTGGATGTCGCGGGCGGCGCGGGCGATGTCGAGCGCCTTGCCGCAATTGTTGCGCTTTAGGATCGAGACCATCTCGGGCGCGTCGCGCCCCATATCCTTGAGCCGGCCGAGGCGCAGGCAGGCGTGCAGGCCGAGGGCGATCTCGGTCTG
>JBARIB010000724.1:0-2775 GCA_049799535.1 Allostellaceae bacterium
GATGAGGACGATGTTCCACATGCTCGGCCCGACGATGGCGGCAAGGAAAATCGCAAAGGTCAGAGCGGGCAAAGCGAGCCAGGTATCGGTCAGCCGCATGATCACCTGATCCACCCAGCCTCCCAGATAGCCTGACAGAATGCCGAGCGCGGTGCCGACGACCCCGGCAAAGATCACCGCGGTGAAGCCGACTACCACCGACACTCTGGCGCCGAAGATCAGCCGCGAGAGCACATCGCGGCCAAGCTGGTCGGTCCCGAGCAGGTATTTCGCGCTGCCGCCGGTCTGCCAGAATGGCGGTTTGAAGCGCGCGACGAGGCTGCCGACCTCGGGGTTATGCGGCGCCAGCACGTTGGCGAAGATCGCGACCAAACCGATGATGACGAGGATCGAAGCCGGGATCACCGGAAAATCGCCGAGCCGGGTCGCGACTGGACGCCGGCGGGTGCGCGGCGGCAGAACGACGGCTTCTGCTTGCGTGGTCATAGCCCGTTAACTCCCCAGACGGATGCGCGGGTCGATCACCGCATAGAGGACGTCCACGATCAAATTAACCATCACGATCATTGCGCCGGCCATGATGACGACACCTTGCACGACCGGGAAGTCGCGAAACTGAATGCCCTCGTAGAGCAGCCGCCCGATGCCGGGCCAGGCAAACACGGTTTCGACGATAATGGCGACGTTGACCATGATCACGAGATTGACGCCGGCCAGTGTCAACACCGGGATCAGGGCATTCTTGAAGGCGTGCTTGGCGATGACCAGGGATTGCGGCAGGCCCTTGATGCGGGCGAGCTTGACATATTCCGAGCCCAAGACTTCGAGCATCGACGAGCGGGTAAGCCGCATATGGGCTGCCGCGAAGTACCAGCCGAGGGCGAAGGCGGGCATGATGAGGTGCAATGGCGTGCCGGCTCCCGAGGAGGGCAGCCATCCGAGGTAAACCGAAAACACCAAGATCATGACCAGCCCGACCCAGAAGGACGGCAGGGACAGCCCCAATAATGCAAAGACTTTTCCTGCACTGTCCCAAAACCGCCCGACGCGCACAGCCGCCAATATCCCGCTCGGGATCCCGATCAATAGCGACAACCCCATCGCCACAATTGCGAGCATCAGCGAGTTCGGCAGTCGCGACAGATAGAGATCCATTACCGGTGTGCGGTAATAAAACGACTGGCCGAGATCGCCGTGAAACAGGCTCGACATGAATATGCCGTATTGCACCCAGAGCGGCCGGTCGAGGCCGAACTGATGGTGAATGGCGGCGATATCCGCTTGGCTTGCGCCCGGCTCGACCAGCAGTGCGGCCGGATCGCCGGTCACGCGGACAAAGAAAAAGATCGTCAGCGACAACAGAAACAGCGAGAGCAGCGAATAGCCGACCCGCCTGCCGATGTACTGCTTCATGCTGCGTTAGCTCCACGACTGCGCCCGGCACCCATTTTAGTTCGTCATGCCCGGGCCTGGCCCGGTATCCGGGCGGTGCGATCTGTGGTGGATTGCCGGGTCAAGCCCGGCAATGACAATAAGCGTATATCCATTGAGCCGGCCCTCCTGCTCGCGGCGCTCGATGCTACGCATTCTTTATCGTGATGTCTTCGAAGGGCGCGGTATAGGGGAAACCCGGGATCAGGCCGAACGCCGACTCACCGACTCGCGGGCCGACGCCGTTGAGAAAGCCGAGCTGCCAGATCGGTGCGTAGATCGATTTCTCGTGGACGAGTTGCTGCATCTTATCGAGGATCGCCGCGCGCTTCTCATGGTCGGTTTCGTCGGCCTGCTGGGGGTACAGCTCGTCGATGTCGGGGTAGCTGCCATATGAGTAGGCGCCACCCTTGACAACGAACGAGGCCATTCGGGTCGCCGCATTGCCGAACGCGCCGCTTGCGCCTTGAATGATACCCCGGGTGTATTTCTTGTCCGCATAACCGGCGAAGAACGCGGCGCGCTCGATCGGCTGCAATTGCACGCGAATGCCGATCTGTTGAAAGTTGTCGACCGACACCTCGGCCAGATTGGCGTACGAACTGTCACAATACATCAGCCCGGCGTCGAAGCCGTTGGGATACCCCGCTTCCGTCAGTAACTTTTTTGCCTTGGCCGGATCGTAAACCGCGGCCGGCGGCTGCCAGAAATAGTCGAAGGTGTAGGGAACGATGCTGTTGGTGATTTTGCAGTAGCCGAGGAACAAGGCCTGGCTCATCCCTTCCCGGTCGATAGCGAGGTTGGCGGCCTGACGAACCTGCAGTTTGTTCCACGGCGATTTCGGGTCCCATTGCTCAGGGAAGTATAGCCAGTTCGGCGCCTGCAGAACGACCGGCTTCAATGTGAGGCTAGGCGTGCGACGTAGTTCCTCGGCAAGTTCGCTGCGGATCGAGTAGGCGATATCGACCTCGCCGCGCTTCAGTGCCGCAAGCCGCGTCGCCTCGTCCGGGATCACCTTCATGACGAGGCGCTTTACATTGGGGGGCTTGCGCCAATAATCGTCGAAAGCCTCGAGCACCAGTTCTACGCCGGGGGTAAACGAAACAAATTTGTAGGGGCCGGCGCCGATCGGCGCCTTCTTGAAACCGGCGTCACCGACCTGCTCGACATATTTCTTCGGCACGATCCAGCCGGAACCAGAAGCCGTCGAATAGAAGGTGATAAAGTCGGGCCACGGTTTTTTCAGCTTGAAGCGAACATGCTGCGTGTCGGGTATCTCGATCGCCGCCACGTTGTCTTTCATCAGCTGGTGTGCTGCGCCGTGGTACCGCTCGAACGAGAACT
>JBARIB010000725.1:0-11733 GCA_049799535.1 Allostellaceae bacterium
GACCTACGACCAGATCATGTCGGAGTTCGGCAAGATCGACATCTACGTCAACAATGCCGGCCAGTCGACGCGCGGGCCCTCCGAAACACTGACCGACGAGATGTGGCAGGCCGATCTCGACCTCAAACTGTTCGCGCAGATCCGCTTCTGCCGACTCATTTTGCCGCAAATGAAGCAGCGCCGCTGGGGCCGCATCATCAGCGTACTGAATATTGGCGCCAAGGCGCCGGGCGCCGACAGCGCGCCGACTTCAGTCAGCCGCGCCGCGCAGATGGCGTTCACCAAGGCCTTGTCACAAGAGGGTGCGCCGCACAATGTACTCGTCAACTCGCTGCATGTCGGCGTCATCGTCAGCGATCAGATCGTGCGCCGCCACCAACGCGAGGGCGCCAATGTCTCGCTCCAGGATTTCATCGCCCAGGCGGGGAGGGCAGTGCCGCTGGGCCGTATGGGCCGCGCCGAGGAATTCGCCAATGTCGCGACCTTCCTCGCCTCCGATGCTGCCTCCTATGTGACGGGCTGCGCGATCAACGTCGACGGCGGCCGCTCGCCGGTGGTGTAGGACTCAGCCCCTGCGCCCCTGGCATCCCTCTCCCGGCTCGCGTCGGCTCGCGGGAGAGGCTGCCTTGCCGACAAGGGTAGAGGAGCAGATATTCATTGGTCATGAGGGTCTCTTAAAACTTTGGGAGGACAGCAATGAGTGTCTTCGGAAACATCATGTCCGCCATATTCGGCCGCTCCCCAGCTCAGGCCTCCGCAGCACCAGCGGCAGCGACTGCGGCGGCTGCGGCGCCAGCCGCCCAGTCGGCTCCAGCGCCCGCCTCGACGGCGGCACCAGTCGATGTTGCGGCCATCATGGATGATTTGGCGGGAAAGGTGTCGCAACAGCTCAATTGGCGAACATCGATCGTCGACCTGATGAAGCTGATCAACCTGGACAGCAGCCTGGCAGCGCGCAAAGAGCTGGCGCAGGAACTGCACTATACCGGCGACATGAACGACTCGGCGTCGATGAACATCTGGCTGCACAAGCAGGTCATGATCAAACTGGCTGAGAACGGCGGCAATGTCCCTGCGGAGCTCAAGCACTAATCAGCCCGCATATATTTTTCCTCGAGCGCCCGCCACTGGGCAGTACCGACAGCGTCCTCGCGCTCTTGGAAGGTCGCGAGCTCCGCTTCGACGCGGGTCGTGTCGCCGTCTTCCTTCAGCGCTCGTAATACCCGTTGCGCGGCACGGATCGCGGCGCGATGGGTCTGTGAGGGGTAGATGCCGAGGCGGAAGCCCATCGCCTCGAGTTCTTTGGCCGGCACCATCGGCGTCTTGCCGCCTTCGAACACATTGACGAGCGCCGGGCCTTTCACCTGACGGGCAACGATCCGCAATTCCTCGACATTCTGCGGCGCCTCGACGAAACCGACATCGGCGCCGGCTTCGAGATAGGCGTTGGTGCGGTCGATCGCCGCCTGCAGGCCTTCGATGGCCCGCGCATCCGAGCGCGCGATGATGATGAGATCGCTGTCCCGCCGCGTATCGGCAGCGGCGTGGATCTTGCCGACCATTTCGGCAAGGCTGATCACCTCCTTGCCTTCGTAATGGCCGCATTTTTTCGGGCTCGCCTGATCCTCGATATGGAAGGCGGCAACGCCTGATTTCTCGTATTCGCGGACCGTGCGGATCACATTGATGGCATTGCCGTAACCGGTATCGGCGTCGGCAATGACCGGGATGCCGACGGCCTCGACCGTCAGCCCGATAAACCGCACGTTCTCAGACAGGGTCAGCAAGCCGAGATCCGGATAGCCGTTGGCCCGCGAATAGCCACCGCCGGTCAGATAGACCGCATCAAACCCGGCTTGCTCGACGAGCCGCGCCGTCAGCGTGTCATAGACCCCGGGCGCCATCGTATAACCCGGGCGGGCGATCAGCTGCCGCATCTTCTGTCGTGGGGTCATAGGGCCCTCCTCGAACTCTTCGCCAGGAATTCCATCGATTAAGGAAACCGCTTTCTTTTCAGCGCGTTCTGTGGCTCATAAGGGGTGCCGCTCGGGGTGAGTGCAACCAAAGCACGTCCCGCCGAAACCGAACTACAACTGCTTTGCCTGGGAGGAAAATCATGACCGACAGATTTCGTCCGCGAAAGCTCGACCGCCGCACCGTTCTCCAAGCTGCTGCTGCGGCCGGTGTTACGCAACTTACCGCGCCCTTCGTCATCACCGCGCGGGCTGCGGACGAGATCAAGTTCGGCCTCAACGATCCGTTGACCGGCACTTATGCCGAACTTGGCAAGAATGAGCAGATCGGCTGCCAGCTGGCGATCGACCAGATCAATGCCAAGGGCGGTATTCTCGGCCGAAAAGCGCAGCTGCTGACCGAGGATTCGACGAGCGCCGATACCGGCATCGCAGTGCAGAAGGCGCGCAAGCTCATCGAGCGCGACAAGGTCGATTTCTTTCTCGGCAACGTCAACTCGGCGATGGCGATCGCGCTCGGCGAAGTATCGAACGAGCTGAAGAAACTGCACATCGTCACCGGCGGCCACACCGACTCGGTTACCGGCACCGATTGCCACTGGAACGTCTTTCGCGTGTGCAACACGACGCGCATGGAGACTAATTCGGTTTCGAAGACGCTGTTCACCAAATACGGCAAGAAATGGTATTTCATCACTCCCGACTACGCCTTTGGCCACACGTTGCAACAGGGCTTCGAGGCTAGCCTCAAGCAGTTCGGCGGCACCGAGGTCGGCGCGTCATTGACACCGCTCGGCGCGACCGACTATTCCGCCTATCTGATCAAGGCGCAGGCCGCCAATCCCGACGTCATCATCTTTCTCACCGCCGGCAACGACATGGTAAACGCACTGAAGCAGGCGGTTCAATTCGGCCTCGACAAGCGCTTCCACATCGCCGGGGCACAACAGGAACTCGAAGTGCTCGAGGGGTTGCCGCCGGAGGCGCGGATCGGCACCTGGGTTTTCGAATGGTATTGGGTGCAGCCGAACGTGGCGCACGTGAAGGAGTTCGTCGCCGACATTAGGAAGGTCAATGGGGGCAAGGTGCCAACGGCGCGCCATTGGTTTGGGTATGTCGCGACATGGACCTGTGCGCTGGTTGCCAATGAGCAAAAGACACTGGACCCGGTCAAGCTCGCGAAGGCGCTCGAGAACTTCAAACTACCGCCGGAAGTCGCGTTGATGCCGTACGACACGTTTTATCGTGCCGGCGATCATCAGCTGATGCCGACTCTCTATGTCGGCAACGCAATCGAGAAGGGCTCGGAACCGGAGGATTTGTTCAAAGTCGACGAGCTGGTCAAGGGGGTCGACGCCGCGTTGCCGGTCGCCGAGACGGGCTGCCACCTGAAATGGCCGGCTTAAGCGGGTGGCGATGGCAGACAAGCGAGTAAGGACGGATACCGGCTCACCGCGTCGATGACGCAGCTTCTGCTTTTCAACGTATTCAATGGCCTTGTCATCGGCGCGTTCTACGCGCTGATGGCGCTGGGTTTGTCGCTGATCCTCAATCTCTCCGGTGTGATCAACTTCGCGCATGGCGGGTTTTTGGCGATCGGAGGCTATCTCGCCTACACGCTGATCCCTCATATCGGTTTCTGGGGCGCGCTGGCGATTGCCCCCGTGCTGACCGCGGGCATCGGCCTTGTTGTCGAGCGCATCTTGATCCGCCCGCTCTACGGCCGGGATCCGTTGTATAGCCTTCTGCTCACCTTTGGACTCGCCTTCATCCTGGAGGACGGAACCCGCTACATCTGGGGTCCGGCAACCCTGCCTTTCTCGGTTCCCGGCTGGCTCTCTACTCCACTCAGCTCGACTTTCTTCTTCCTGACCGGCTATCGCATGTTCATGGTCGCGCTAGTGATTGCCGCAGTGATCGGCCTGTTCCTGATCCTGAACCGGACCCGGCTCGGTATCCGCATCAGGGCCGGAACACTGGACCTTGAGACGGTATCCGTGCTCGGCGTCAATACCCGCATCTTGCGCAACCTCAATTTCGGGCTCGGCATCTATCTCGCCGGACTTGCGGGGGTGCTCGCGGCCGGCATGCTCGGCCTGCAGCCGACGATTGGCAGCACATTGATCATGCCGAGCTTTGTCGCGATCATCATCGGCGGTCTTGGCAGCCTGCCCGGCACCTTGCTCGGTGGATTGCTGATCGGAGTGGCCTCGGGAATCACGACGGTCTTTTTCCCCTCTGCCAGCGAGGCGGTTATCTACGTGATCATGGGCCTCGTACTGCTGGTGCGGCCCCGCGGCCTATTGGGCGAAGAGGGGCGGTTCTAGTGAGCACGCTCAACAAAAGAGCGGCAGACTTTGCGATCTGGCTGTTGCTGCTCGCCATGCCCTACTGGCTCGCCGGGGTCGGCGGCTACACGTCATTGGGGAGCCGGGTTTTGGTATTGGCGCTCGCCGCGATGTCGCTCAATTTCCTGTTGGGCTTTACCGGCGTGTTGTCATTCGGCCACGCCGCCTATTTCGGCCTCGGCGCCTATGGTGTCGGCCTCACGATCAAATATCTGGTGCCGAGCACGTTGGCCGGAATGGCCGTCGGGGTGATTGCTGGGACTGTTGCCGCTGCGATCATCGGCGCATTGATCGTGCGGCTCAGGGGCATCTATTTCGCGATGGTGACGATAGCATTCGGTCAGGTCTTCTACTTCATCGCCTATCGCTGGAACTCGGTAACCGGCGGCGACGACGGGCTTTCAGGATGGCAGCGGCTGCCGATCGACTTGGGAATAACCAGGGTCGACATTCTCGGCAGCGACAAGGCCTTCTACTATTTGGTCCTGGTCTGCTTCGCGATTGCTGTCGGCATCATGGCGGCGCTGCTGCGCTCACCCTTTGGCCGCACCTTATTGGCGATCCGCGAGAACGAGCGGCGCGCGCGTTTTCTCGGCATCCCAGTGGATCGGCACATCTGGTTGTCCTGGGTGATCTCCTGCATCTTTGTCAGCCTCGCCGGCACTCTGTACGCGCTTCTCAACAACTTCGCCGACCCGCACGATCTGCGCTGGGACCAGTCGGGCGATTTCGTCATCATGGCGGTGCTGGGCGGCATGCGCGCGTTCTGGGGACCGCTGATCGGTGCCGCGATTTTTGTCGTATTGCAGGATTATATTTCGAGCGAAACGGCGAATTGGATGTCGTTCATCGGGCTGTTCTTCGTCCTCGTCGTGCTGTTCTTTCCGCGCGGGGTGCTCGGCATTATCCAGCGCAGGTCCGTACAGTGAGCCTGCTCGAGGTCGACAATGTCTCCCGCCGTTTCGGGAGCCTCGTTGCGGTCGACAATGTCTCGATGTCGGTTGAGGCCGGCGAGTTGCGCGCAGTGATCGGCCCCAATGGCGCCGGGAAAACCACATTTTTCAATATAATCAGCGGCTTCCTAAACCCGACCTCGGGCCGCATCTTTTTCGACCGCGAGGACATCACGAGGCTGCTCCCGGCGCGCCGCGTCTGGCGCGGCATTGCGCGGACATTTCAGGTGACCGAAGTTTTTCCCGAGCTGTCGGTGCGCGAGAATTTGCGCATTGCGGTCGAGGTGGCGGCGGGCTTTCGGCTGCGGCCTTGGATCTCGCAGGAGGAGAATGCGGCGGTCGGTGCGCGCGTCACCGAACTTGCCGCCATGGGCGGGCTGAGTGACAAGGAGCGCCTCCCGGTCGGCGAGCTCAGCCACGGCGACCAGCGCGCGACCGAGATCATGATGGCGCTCGCGCTCAACCCGCGGCTTCTGCTGCTCGACGAGCCGACCGCCGGGATGGGAGATCAAGAAACCTACAACGTCACCCGGCTCATCCGTCAATTGCATAAGGACCACAAGCTCACGATTGTGCTGATCGAGCACGACATGCGCGTCGTCTTTCACCTTGCCGACCGCATCATGGTGCTGGCTGAGGGCGCGATGCTCGCCGAAGGCGCCCCGGAGGAGATCGCCGCGAACGAGGCGGTACAGGCCGCCTATCTGGGGGAGGCTGCGGCATGAGCGGAATTCCGCTCGTGGCTGATCGGCTCCACACCTTCTACGGCAAGAGCCATATCCTGCACGGCATCAGCCTCGAGGTGCGCGAAGGCGAAATCGTCACTTTGCTGGGGCGCAACGGCGCTGGCAAGACCACCACCTTGAGAAGCCTCGTCGGCTTGACCCCTCCGCGCGAGGGTGTGGTGCGGATCTTCGGCCATGCGACCACCGACTGGCCACCCTATCGCATCGCCGCGCTCGGCGTCGGCTATGTGCCGGAAGGTCGCCACATTTTTCCCAATCTGACGGTGGACGAGAACCTCAAAGTGCCGATGGAACGCCCGGGGCCGTGGACCATCGCGCGAATTCACGCGCTCTTTCCCCGCCTCGCAGAGCGCCGCAGCAACAAGGGTCGTCAACTTTCGGGAGGCGAGCAGGAAATGCTGGCGATTGCGCGAGCCTTAATCCTCAATCCGAAGCTGTTGATCCTTGACGAGCCATCTCAGGGTCTCGCGCCGCTGATCGTGCGGGAGGTCTTTAGGGTCGTGACGGCGGCTCGCGAGGAGGGTATCTCGATCCTGCTGGTCGAGCAGAACGTCCGCGCAGCGACCGAGATCGCCGACCGCGCCTATGTGCTGGACGACGGCCGGGTGGTATGGGCGGGTCCGGCTGCCGAATTCGCGAAGGACGAGGAGCGGGTGCGGGCCCTCGCGGGTGCCAGTGCCGAAGCCTGGGCCGGCGCCGAAGCCGAGTGACTACTTCAGCCCGTCAGCGCCTGGGCGAGCGCCGCATGGGGACGCGGTCTCTGATGCAAACTCGGGCAGGATCCCGGAGAAGGCCCGAATTTTCGCCGAAGTGGTCGACGCGAGCAGGATTGACGCGCCGGTGTGTCTCAGGCTGCTCGCCCATCGTAGTCGGCCGGCCAAGAAAATTGCCGCAACCTGCTCTTTTTCACCACCAGCGCTCGCCCGGCATGCCGCGGCCAAAGATCGTCGTGCTGACCGCGACGCTGGTACCGATCAAGACAAATCCAAGACCAAGCGCAAGCGATAGATCACCCTTGCTGGTCTCAAGGACAATCGCCGTCGTCAAGGCACAGCCGACGACCGGAGGAAGACCAAGCAGAGCATTGACGGCTACAACAAGGAGCTGCCGGCCGGGAAATTCGTAAACCGCAATCCCTGCCCGAAGAGGCGTTCCGATCAGGCTCGCCAGAGCGGTCGCGGAGAGGCTGACCGCAAGCGAGCGCGCAAAGATAGAGACCAGAGCGTCCGTCTCGATTGCCGCCCGCCCAGAACTCCGGGAAGACAGGATCAAGGATTTCTTGCTCGGCCGCGGTCCACGTGCCGAGATTGTCTCTATAAGACGGCTGTGTCGAGGTCTGGCCCGCCGCCGTTGGACGCCGTAAAGGGTGTCGGAGGCTGCCGATCCCGCGAACTCCGCGCTACCGGCCCGAACCGTAACGGCGGTTCGGCGAGCCGCCGGGCCAGCGTTCTTGCTCGGATCGTTGTCGAGCCTCGCTCGCCTTGAGAAGGCTGCGACCGGCGGAGCCGGGCTGATCGGGATCGCGGTCGTCTTTGTGCGAGGCCTGCGCACGCTCGCGTCGCAGTTCCTCCATACGCGCACGTATTGTGGCAAAGTCGTCGGCAGCGCGCGGTCTAGTCACGTCCCCTCCTTAAGATTTGGCGAGCCTTGGCAGGGCTCGAATGTTTTGTCGAATCGGGCAGATGAGGCTGATAAACTTGGCCACCCAGCCTCGCGCACCCGTCGGGCTCGAAGCAAGCGGAATCAGTGTACCGAGTCGATTAGCTCGTATGCCTGCGTGATTAAGCTTGCTGCCGCCGCCTCGACCGCCGTGTGCGATATCAGTGGTGTATGGTAGTTCGTAAACAACGTCCCGTCGTTCTCGATGAAGTTCAGCAGATTGGGCATCTGCTCGAGGTCGGAGGGCACGTTGGGGATGTCGCGCCGCAGGTGGACATTATCGAACTGGAGATAGACGATGTGCTCGATGCCGTTGGCGAGACGGCATTTATCGTGACGCTCCTCTGCGGTCGCGCGTCCGCCGAGTGCGACCACAACTAGTGCCGCGGCCGCCACCGACACTATCCATCTCATCTTCCCGCTCCCCCCAGCCCGTGTCTAAGCGAGCGCGCGATACCGCGCCTGGTGGGGAACCTAGTCGGGCGTTGTTACAGTTCGGGGTAAGAAAAGTTAAAGCAGGGTGACCATATCGCTTTGCGAGCCCGCGGCCGTTCCTCTTCGCGATAATCAGCTTGCATCGGGATCGGGGCTGCGCCAACTGGACCTGGCAACTCACCAGGGGGCGGCGAGTCGGTAGACGAGGGAGCAATGGCCACTCTTGACGACATCGTTTCGGCAGCTGCCAGGGTGTTCCGCACAAAGGGTTATCATGCGGCTACAGTGCGCGACATCGCCGAAGAGGTTGGGATCCTCAAAGGCAGTCTTTACCATCACTTCCAGAGCAAGGAGGAGCTGCTCTATCTCGTCGTTCGGGAGCCGATCGCGCAAATGTACCGTACGATGGCTGATATCGCCGCCGGCAATGGAACGGCCGCAGAAAAGCTCACTCGGGCGATCTCGGCTCACCTTGAAGCGTTCGATCGCCATTATCCGCATCTGTTCGTCTATCTTCGCGAGCGTGAGTCGGTAAAGCGCCGTTTCCGCGAAATGATCGGCTTTTCCCCCAAGGAGTACGAGCGCTGCTGGCAGCAGATCCTGAGCGAAGGCGTCAAGCGGGGCGAATTTCGCGCGGACCTCGATATCCAGGTCGCGGCTTATGGACTCCTAGGAATGCTAAACTGGCTCTACAAATGGTACGACCCAAAGGGGCGCCTGAGCGTGCACGAGGTCGCTGAGCAATTCACCTCGCTGGCGCTCGGCGGCCTAGCGGCCGGGCCTGCAAAGCCTAAACGCAGCCGCCTCAAACCTCTGATACCCTGACGCTTCCCCATCGCCCGGCACACCAATGGGCCTGGGCGAGGGGAACCGCCCCGCTGCGACGCTGCGCCTGGGTTCGACCACCTTAGGCCCCGAAAATTCTGCGGATCATCCGCCACGTAGCTGATTGATGAGGTCGACGAGGCCGCATTGCCTCTCCCGCCGCAGCCTCTCGGAGACTACGATCGCATGCACCTGCGCGACGCTCTCTTCAACGTCGTGATTGATTATCACGTACTCGTATTCAGTCCAGTGGCTGATCTCCTCGACCGATTTCGCCATTCGCGAGTTAACGACGGCGGCGCTGTCCTGGGCGCGGGCGCGCAGCCTCGCTTCGAGCGCGGCCATGCTCGGCGGCAGCACGAATACCGACACAAGATCATGCGGGACGCTTCGCGCGAGCTGTTGTGTGCCCTGCCAATCGACATCGCCCACGACATCTCGCCCAGCGGCGAGAGCCTCCTCGATTGGCCGGCGCGGGGTTCCGTAGGAGTTCCCAAAAACCGTCGCGTGCTCCACCAACTCGTCCTGAATGACCATCTCGTCGAACCGGCGCCGGTCGATGAAATAGTAGTCGCGGCCGTTAACCTCGCCGTCGCGTGCTGGGCGGGTTGTCACTGAGACGGAGAGCGTAAGGTCTGGGTCGGCGGCAACGAGCCGGCGGGTGATCGTCGTCTTGCCGGCCCCCGAGGGTGAGGAAAGGACGAGCAGGAACCCGCGACGGCGCACCGATATACCGCTCATTCGATGTTTTGCACCTGCTCACGCAACTGCTCTATCGCCGCTTTCAGCGAGAGCCCCGCCCGGGTCAACTCGATATCGGCCGATTTCGAGCACAGGGTGTTGGCTTCGCGGTTCAGCTCCTGACACAGGAAATCGAGGCGCCGCCCGACCGCCTCGCTGCATTCCAGCAACTCCGCCGCCTGCTGCACATGCGCGCGCAGCCGTTCCAACTCCTCGCGAACATCCGAGCGAGCGATCAATATTGCCATTTCCTGAGCGATCCGGTCTGCCGGCATGCCCGGGACGAGATCAGCGACGCTCGCCAGCATTTTCTCCAGCCTTTCACGAATTGCCTCCGGCTGAGCAGCAGCGCATGCCGCCGCTGCCTCGATCATCCCACGCATCTCCGCGATCTGATCGCCTAGCACCGCGTAAAGGCGAACCCCTTCTTCCGTCCTTGCGGCAGTCAAGCGGTCAAGGCCGATGGACCAGCCGGCAAGTACGGCCTGCCGACGCTCGTCGGCAACCCCGTCGAGTTCGTCTTCCACGATCTCGACCACTCCGCGAAGCGCCAAAAGCCCGTCGATGCGGGGTGGCGCCGCCTCGATCTCACCCGCGAGTTCGTTCATTAGGCCCACGAGCTGAGCCAATGTCTCGCGGTTCACTCGCACAGCGGCTGGCGCCGTCCTGCTGGCGGTTAGGCTCGCCGAAAAATTGCCACGCCGGAAACGTTGCGCCAACGTCGCCCGAAGCTGAGGCTCGAGCGGGTCAAAGCCTTGTGGCAGCCTGAGCCGAAGATCTAGCGATTTGCCGTTGACGCTCTTGATTTCCCAAACCCAGCTGATGCCGAACGCGTCACCCTGCGTCCGCGCAAACCCCGTCATACTGGCAATACCCACTGCCGCCACCTCTCCCGCCGATCAAGGCTCCGCTTATAATGTCAGGCTGTTTCGGCAACAATGGCGGCATACCGTCCGCTCCCTATTCAAGACGCCTCCGCTGGGATTGCATGATCATAGCCGTTTAAACCGAGAGCCGATCACACGCGCGGCCGTAGCCTTACGTCACCGGATCAAGCCGAGGCCGCATCATCACAGATCCGACCGGCGACAGGTGAAGAGGATGGCCTGCATCGGTGCGTCGATTGGGCCTTCGCCAAATCGCTCGGCGAATGCTGCGGCGAGGAGACCGGGATCACGGGCTTCGATCGCGGTGCGTATCATAGAGCCGTGGCAGAAACGGATCGCCCCGTCCCGGGCCGATGCGGCGCGGCTGGGCAACCGCAACACCTCGGCAGTGATCGAGCCGAAGCCAGCACCGGCAAGGTCAGCCCGAACCGTCTCGGTATCGTGGTATTCGGGAGCGACAAGAGATGCCGGATGGACCGCCAGCAGACTGCTCACGACCTGGGACGCGATGTAACCCAGGGGGCTCTCTTCTCGGCGGTCCCAGACGCTGAACAGGAGCCAACCACCAGGTCTCATGACGCGCCACGCTTCGCGGAAAGCCGCGGTCTTGTTGGGGAAAAACATAACGCCGAATTGGCAAACCACAGCATCGAAGGACTTCTCGGGAAACGGCAGGGCAAGTGCGTCGGCCTGCCGCCAAGATACGCGCTCCATTCCCGGATGCGTGCGCGCCTGATCGAGCATCGGTTGGTTGAGATCGGTAGCGGTAATGGCCACCATTTGCGGAAGAGCCTTAACGAGGGCGCGGGTGACGACGCCGGTGCCCGCAGCGATTTCCAGTAAATCGGCCGACGCGACATCACCAACGCGCTCGGCGAGTAGGCGCGCGTAGGGCTCGAACAGAAGCGGGACAAGGAGACGGTCGTACCGTTCCGGGAACAGCCCGGTGAACACTCGGTGTCTTGATGCAATCTCGTTCCTCTTTTTGCCGTCCAGGTTCCCCCTGGCAGATCAAGGGTAAATTACGCGATTTGCAGGGGCAATCTCCGGTTGGCCGGCAAGATCGTGTTCTGCGATAGCGACGACACGCACACCGCCACCGTCAGCTATTTCGCTTCCGTCCGGCTTGAACGGCGGTGACGTTCATTAGCTCATGGGGTGTATGG
>JBARIB010000726.1:0-10483 GCA_049799535.1 Allostellaceae bacterium
ACCCCGGGCCGGTCATGACCGACCGGCTCGTCACCTTGATGCGCACGCGGGCGCAGACGCAGTTCGGCGATGCCGAGCGCTGGACCGAATACATGAAGCCGTTCGCCTTCGGCCGCGCCGCGAAACCCGAGGAGATCGGCTGGATGGTGGCCTTTCTAGCCTCGGACCGCTCGGCCTACACGACCGGCTCGATCATGACGATCGACGGCGGCGGCTCGAGCCGCCGCTCTGCCCTGTGATCGGCGCCGAAGTCACTCGTTGAGCCAGCGCCGCGCGAAACCGAGCAATCCTTGGGGCACGACAATGACCATCGCGATGAAGATCAGTCCGAGGGGGATCAGGTAGTATTCGGTCAGAAAGCGCGATAGGCCCTCGCGCAGCAGCAGAAAGAAGGCGGCGCCGACGATCGGCCCGACCAAGGTGCCGATACCGCCGATGACGTTGTAGATCACGGTCTCGCCCGAGACGAGGAAGAAGACGAAATCGGGGGCGGCGAACTGGTTCTGGACCGCGTAGAGAACCCCGGAAAGGCCGGCGAACAGTCCGGACAGCATCACCGCGACGATCTTGTAGCGCTCGACCGGGTAGCCGATCGCACGGGTGCGCGCTTCGTTCTCGCGGATCGATTGCAAGACCATGCCGAAGGGCGACTGGGTGACGCGCCGCAATAAAAGATAGGACCCAGCCACGACCGCGAGGACGAACCAGTGCAGAATTGTCGGGGTGAAGGGGATCGAAAACGCTCGTCCGAAACCGAGTGCCGGCTGGTCGAAGTTCAGCCCGTTTTCACCGCCGGTCACCGCGGTCCAGGTGAAGATGATGACGTAGAAGATCTGGGAAAAAATCAGAGTCGTAATCGCGAAATAGATGTCCCGCAGCCGAGTCGAGAAATAAGCCACGAAGGCGGCGACCGCGGCCGCGGCGATCAGCCCATAGAACAGCGCCAGCCAGAGATTGGGAGGGTTGCTGGAGAGCAGGGCCGTAGCGGCGCCGTACATGCCGAGTCCGAAGAAGGCCGAATGGCCGAACGAGATCATGCCGGTGTAGCCGATCAGAATGTCGGACGACATCGCCAGCAGCCCCCAGATCAGGATCTCCGTGACAAAGCGGCGCCAGAATGGGGGCAGGACGAGCGGCGCCACTGTGAGAAGGGCGATGATGACGGCAAAGCCCAGCCAGAAGACGAGGCCGTGGCCCCGCCTCATTTGGGGGTCGCGACAAAAAGGCCGGTCGGTCGGAACAGCAGGGTCACGATCAGCACGACGAACGAGACGATGACCGCCTGCGACGGGCTGACCCACAGCGAAGCGTAGGCTTCGAGGAGGCTGATGAAGATAGCCGCGGCGATCGAGCCGCTGAGGCTGCCCATGCCGCCGACCACGACGACGATGAAGGCTCTCAGGATCCAACTGGTCCCCATCGAGGAGTCGACCCCGACCAGTGGCCCGAACAGCACTCCGCTCGCAGCCGCCATGCCGGAGCCGATCGCGAACACGGCGGTTAACACCCAAGGAACCGGAATGCCCATGGCCTGCGCCATGACCCGATCCTGGGTGGTGGCGCGGATCCAGATGCCGAAAGTGCTGTATTTGAGGAACAGCCAAAACCCGCCGATAATCGCCGCCGAGAGCAGTGCGATGACCACCCGGTACCAGGGAAAGTCCAGGTAGAACAGGTTGAAATGGCCGCTGATCGGCTCTGCGATCTTGCGCGCCACCGGGCCGAATTGCCACAGTGCGTAGTTCTGCAAGACCAGGGAGATTCCGAAGGTCGCAAGGATTGTCGTCAGCGGGTCGCGTCCGATCAGCGGCCGCAAGGTGATCAGATAAATCGCGGCCCCGAGCAGCGCGATCAAAAGGCTGGCGGAGATCAGCGCAAGCCAGAAATTGCCCGTGGCTGCCAAGGTCAAGACGCCGACATAGGCGCCCAGCATGAATAATTCGCCGTGCGCGAAATTCACCACGTCCATGATCCCGAAGATCAGGGTGAGTCCGGAAGCCACCAGCGCCAGGATCATGCCGGTGACGATGCCGTTGATCGTCTGGATCAGGATCTGATCGAACGGGATGTCCATGTCATACGCCGAGATATTGGTGGATCACCGGGTCGTCCACACGCAATTCCGAGGCCAGGGCGTGATGGCGAACCTCGCCTTTCTCGATGAAATAGACCCGCCGGCTGGCCTTGAGGGTCAGGGGGACATTCTGCTCGACCAGCAGCACTGCCACCGTTTCGCCCCGCAGGACTTCGATGATCTCGCGGATCTGCGAGACCATGCGCGGCATCAGCCCTTCGGTCGGCTCGTCGAGGAGGATGATCTTAGGCTCAAGCATCATCGCGCGGGCGATCGCCAGCATCTGCTGCTCACCGCCCGACAATGTCCCGCCGCTCTGGTTGCGGCGCTCTGCCAGCACCGGGAAATAGGCATAGATCTTGTCGACCAGCTCGACCTTACGCGCCTTCGTAACGCCGTGCCGGTCGAGCCCGACGCGAAGGTTTTCGAGCACCGTTAACAACGGGAAGATCCGCCGGTCCTCAGGTACGTAGCCGATCCCGAGCCGCGCCAGCCGATGCGAGGGTAGCCGGGCGATCGAACGCCCTTCGAACCTGACGTCGCCGTGGCTCGGATGAACGATGCCGGCGATCGCCTTCAAGGTCGTGCTTTTGCCGACACCGTTGCGCCCGAGCAGGCCGACCACCTCGCCGCGCCCGACTTCGAGCGAGACCCCGTGCAGGATATGGCTCTTGCCGTAATAGGTATGGATGCCGTCGACGGCGAGGAGAGCGGCTCTCGCTGTTTCCGCGACGTTTGCGGAATGCGCCGCCGCACCGCCCTCGGTCATCCCCAACTCTCCGCGCCGCCCTTCATGTCTTCAGATAGACCTCGAGCACGCGCGGGTTCTGCTGGATCTCCGTCGGCGATCCCTCGGCCAGGATTGCGCCATAATGGAGCACGGTGATCCGATCGGCCAATTCCATCACCACCTGCATGTCGTGCTCGACGATGAGAATGGTGAGGTTCTCGGCGATGCGGCGCACCAACTGCATCGTGTCGTGGGTTTCGGCCGCGCTCATCCCCGCGGTCGGCTCGTCCAGGCATAGCAATTGCGGTTCGGTCGCCAGCGCGATGGCGATTTCGAGTGTGCGCTGCTCGCCGTGCGAGAGGTTGGCGGCCAGTTCCCCGGCCTTGCCGAGCAGGCCGACCTCGTCGAGCGCCGCCTCGGCCTTCCCGATGATGTCACGATGCGAACGATAGTGGGTCAACATGCTCCAGCCGTGCCGGCGCGACTGAGCCGCGATGCGCACGTTTTCGAGCGCGGTGGCGTTCGGCAATATGTTGGTGATCTGATACGAGCGGGCGACGCCCTTCTGCGAGATCTTGTTCGGAGGCAACCCGGTGATGTCCGCGCCGGCAAAGACGATCGACCCCGAAGTTGGACGCAGAACGCCGGTCAGGCAATTGAAGAACGTGCTCTTACCGGCGCCGTTCGGGCCGATGATCGCGCGGATTTCGCCACTCGCGACGGCGAAATTGACTTGGTCCAGTGCGGTCAGCCCGCCGAAGCGGATCGTCAGACCCTCGGTACGCAACAGTGCAGCCGCAGCGCCGTCCCGGACGACTACCGCCGGGGACGGGACGGCCAGGTCGTCGGCGGACACTCAGGCGGTGAAATTGCAGGCCGGTGGGACGATTGTCTTGTCCTTTGGCACCGTCTCCAGAACGTGAAACTTGCCGTCGTTGACGCTGTAGATGAACTCGCGCACGAAGGCCTGGTGATCTTCTTTGCGCAAGGTCTTGTCGCCCTGCGGGAAGTCGTAGCCTTCCTTCATCTCAAGCCCTTCGAGCGCCGCGATGAGTTTTTCGGTGTCGGCGCGGCCTTTGAACCCCGATTTCTCGATGCCGAGCTTCAGGCAGTTCATCGCCTCGAAATTGGATTGCACATAGCGGTCGGGCAGCGGGCCCGATGGGTCGACCTCCTTCAGCCGCTTGACCGCGTCATCGAAGAAGGCATGGTGGTATGGCGTATCGAGCGGCGGTTCGAAGACCGGGATGTAGCGATTGATCGCGACGAACCCGTCGATCTTGTTCCCTAGAGCCGGCAGATTAGCCGACTCGCAGACGGCGCCGTCGCCGGCCATCTTGTATTTCTTGGACAGGCCGAGATCATAGGCCTGGTTGCCGATCGTTACCCCGTCTTTACCGAAGAAGATCAGGAACAAACCATCGAAATCGCCGCTGATTTTCGACAGGAACGGCGTCATATCGGCGGTGCCGATCGGGATGCCGGTTGTGCCCACGACCTCGCCGCCGAGCTTCTTGATCTCATTCGCATAGGCGTCGCGGGTCGACTGGCCCCAGGCATAGTCGGCATAGGCAATGTGCCACTTCTTGCCCATCTTGTTGACCAGGTACGGTCCGAACGCCACCGCCTGGGCGGGCGCGTAGTCGTAGGGGCGAAAACTGTAGCGGTTGCACTTGCTGCCGGTGATCGTCGTGTCGAGGCACACGCTGATCATGTTGACGACCTTGTGCTGCTGGTAGAGCGGCATGCAGGCCAGACAGATGTTCGACAAAACGCCGCCGACATTGGCGTCGACCTCGTCCTCGACGAGCAGTTTCTCGGTCTTGCGGCGGCCTACATCAGGCTTCGACTCGTCGTCTTCGGCGATCAACTCGACCGGCCGACCATTGATGCCGCCCGCCTTGTTGATGCGGTCGACAGCCATCTGCAGCCCGACGAGCGCGGACTTGCCGATCGCAGCCGCCGCACCGGAAAGCGGTTGAATGCTGCCGATCTTGTAGGGCTTGGCCTCGCCGAAAGCGGCCCGCCATGGCGCCGGGGCCACGATCGCGGCCGCACCTGCAGTGCCCCACTCTAGCAGCCGGCGGCGCGTGATCCCGGCTTGGTCGAAAACCTCCTGCGCACTCTCGATAATAGACGACATCACGATCCCTTCCCTGTTCTACGGAGGCGGACTTTCCCGCCGGTTCCACGAATGTTTCGGACGAGGATGATAGGCACTGTCTTCGCCGAACAACAACTACCCTCAGTTGCGGGCAATGTGCAACAATCACGCCCCTAGCCGAGCTTCAGGCGCCGCGCCGCATCGACCGCGGCATAAGTGAGGACACCATCGGCGCCGGCGCGTTTGAACCCGATCAGGCTCTCCATGACCGCCCGCTCACCGTCGAGCCAGCCATTTTGCGCGGCGGCGCGCAGCATCGCGTATTCACCGCTCACCTGATAGGCATAGGTCGGCACGCGAAACGCCTCTTTCACACGCCGAACGACGTCGAGATAGGGCATGCCCGGCTTGACCATGACCATGTCGGCGCCTTCCTGCAAATCGAGGGCCACTTCGCGCAACGCCTCGTCGCCGTTGGCCGGGTCCATCTGGTAGGTGCGCTTGTCGGCGCTGCCGAGCGCCGTCTTCGAGCCGATCGCATCGCGGAACGGACCGTAGAACGCCGAGGCGTATTTCGCGGCGTAGGACATGATGCGGACATGGGCAAAACCCGCTTCGTCGAGTGCATGCCGCACCGCGCCGACGCGGCCGTCCATCATGTCTGACGGCGCGATGATGTCGCAGCCGGCACGCGCCTGCACCACCGCCTGCTGCTGCAGTATTTCGACGGTTTCGTCATTGGCGACATAGCCGTCGCGAATAACCCCGTCATGACCGTGCGAGGTGAATGGGTCAAGCGCCACATCGCACAGCACGCCGAGCTCTGGGAAAGCCTTCTTCAACGCGGTCACGGCGCGGCAGACGAGATTGCCGGAGTCGACGGCGTTGCTGCCTTCGGCGTCTTTCAACACTTCCGGAATTGCCGGGAACACGGCAACGACGGGAATACCCAGCTCGGTCGCCTCCCCTGCGGCGTCGACGAGAGCCGGGATCGGCAAGCGATACACATCCGGCATCGACGGCACTGGCGCCTTGTGTCCCTCGTCATGCACGAAAACCGGCCAAATTAGGTCACCCGCGGTCAGCACGGTCTCGGCGACGAGCTTGCGCGACCAGGCGTCGCGACGGTTGCGCCTGAGGCGCGTCTGCGGATAAGGGGCGAGGGGCGGGAGGAAGGCAGCCACGGGGATCACTCCCGAAAAAGAGGCGGCGCGAGCCGCAGATCGCAAAAGAATAGGCGCGCTGTCACCAAGAGACAACGCGGCGAAGTCATGCGAGCGTGTAGTCGTAACGGATGAAGCCGTTGAACCGGGCGATGCGGTCGTAGAAAGATCGCGCAGTCACATTGTCTTCTTTGGTCGTCCAGTAGAGCCGGTAGCAACCGCGCTCGCGCGCCGTCGCGGCAACTGCCTCGATGAGCTTGCGTCCGCAGCCGCGGCGGCGGTCGCTATCGTCGACAAACAGATCCTGCAGATAGCAGACCTCCTGCGTCGTCCAGGCATGGGCATGGAAGAGGTAATGCGCAATGCCGGCGAGTGGAGCAGTTCTGTCGCCGAGCCGTGCTCCGAGTCCGCGGATCGGACTCTCTGCCGCGATCAGGCGCTGCCAAGTATGTTTGTAAATTTCGGTAGGCAGGCGCGTGTCGTAGAAATCGAGATAGCCGCGCCAAAGCTCGGCCCAGCGGTTTTGGTCCGACGGCGCGATCGGGGTGATGACGATATCGGGCACGAGAAAGCCTCCCGCTTTTTGACCACCGATAGTAACATAGCCGGCAGCACGTCATTGGAGGTTCGCGATGTTGGTCTTCCGCCAGCTGTTCGACCTGCCGTCCTCCACCTATACCTATCTGGTGGCTGATGGCCGCAGCGGAGCGGCGGTCATCATCGATCCGGTATTCGAGCAAGTGCGCCGGGACTCGGCACTGATCGAGGAGCTCGGTCTGCGTCTCGTCTATGCGCTCGAAACCCATCTGCATGCCGACCACGTAACCGGCGCCTGGCTGTTGAAACAGCGTACCGGGTGCCGCATTGCGCTGTCGGTCAAAAGCGGCGCCGAGGGCGCCGACCGTTATCTCGTGCAGGACGATGTCGTAGCCTTTGGCGACCACAATCTGCAGGTCCGCGAGACCCCCGGTCACACCAGCGGCTGCCTGACTTATGTCCTCGACGATCGCAGCATGGCCTTCACCGGAGACTGCTTATTCGTCAGGGGCACCGGGCGGACCGATTTTCAAGGGGGCGATCCCCGCGTCATGTACCGCTCGGTACATGAGCAAATTTTCACTCTGCCCGATTCGTGTCTGCTTTATCCCGCTCATGACTATCGCGGGCTGACTGTTACCAGCGTGCAAGAGGAGCGGCGCTTCAATCCCCGCCTAGGGGCGGAAATCGGGGAAAGCGATTTCGCTGGCTATATGAAAAACCTTGGGCTTGCGCACCCTAAGAAGATGGATGTTGCGGTCCCGGCCAATCTCAAATGCGGTCGGCCGGAGGCAGACCCGGGCATTCCGGGCGATCCCGGCTGGGCGCCGCTCAGATACACTTTTGCCGGCGTTTGGGAAATCGATCCGCACGGCCTCGAAGAGCAGGCGCCTGCAGTGCAGATTCTGGATGTACGGGAACCTGAGGAATTCACTGGCCCGCTCGGGCATATTCGCGGCGCGATCCTGATCCCACTGGGCGAGCTCACCGAGCGGGCCGGAGAACTGGCGCGCGACCGTCCGGTCGTCGCCGTATGCCGCGCCGGGAGCCGTTCCGCACAGGCCACCGTTATCTTGCGGGAAAGGGGGTTCGGCGACGTCGCTAATCTGGCCGGCGGCATGCTGCGCTGGCGCGCCGAAGGCCATTCCATCGAGGGCGGCAGCGCGTAGACGCGCATATCACCCAATACGCGACAAATTGCCTCCCGACTCTGTGAGGGTGCTACAGTTCTAGATAGCTCATGAATTGTGTACTGCAACAAGAAAGGGGCAGCGATGGCTTATGATCTGTTGATTAAGAATGGTCGGATCGTCGACGGCTCCGGCATGCCGGCATTTCGCGGAGATGTCGGCATCAAGAACGGCAAGATTGCCGAGATCGGCAAGCTGAGCGGCCCGGCGAAGCGCACGATCGACGCGGGGGGCCAAGTGGTCGCCCCCGGTTTTATCGACAACCACTGCCACTACGATGCGCAGGTGACCTGGGATCCGCTTTGCACGTTCTCGCCGGACCACGGCGCGACGACGGTCATTTTCGGCAACTGCTCGCTGGCTTTGGCACCGGTCCGCCCGGGTACGGAGAAGCGCGTCGCAGAGTTCCTGTCATATGTCGAAGCGATCCCGATGGAGGTGCTGAACACCGTTGAGGTCGATTGGGAGACGATCCCCCAATATATGGACCGGCTCGACCAGCATCTCGGCGTCAATGTCGGCAACCTGATCGGCCATTCGACTGTGCGCTACTACGTTATGGGTGACGAAAGCCAAGAGCGCACCGCGACGGGCGACGAAATCAAGAAGATGCAGGATGTCGTCCGCGACGGCATCAAAGGCGGCGCGCTCGGGCTGTCGGTGTCGCGCAACCAGGGCCATTATGATCCGCAGGGCGTGCACATCCCGGCGCTGTGGGCCGACGAAAAGGAAATTTTCGCCCTCGGCGACGTGTTGCGCGAGCTCGGCACTGGCGTCATCCAATCGGGCGGCGGTCGCGCTGCCGAGCTTAAAGACGGGCTCATGGCCCGTTTGTCGGAGGCGACCGGCCGCACCGTTGTCTACAACAATCTGGGCCAGACCGTGCGCGAACCGGACGCATGGAAGCAGCACATGGCGCGCGTCGAGGAAACCTCGCGGGCCGGCATCCGGGCTTATCCGCTGTGCAGCCCCAACCGCGTCACCCAAAGCTTTACGATGCGCAATTGCCAGGTGTTCCGGGGATCGCCGACCTGGCACCCGATCCTGCTTGCATCTGACGAAGAAAAACTGCGGGCCTACAGCGATCCCACAGTACGGCAGAAATTGCACGAAGAGGTCATCGACCACAAAGTGACGGTCCCGGCGGCTGGTTACTCACGCCATTGGTATGATTACATGTGGGTCGAAAGCCCGGTGCTAGCGAAAAACCAGGGCCTCAAGGGCAAGACCATCCACCAGATTGCAAAGGAGCAGGGCAAAGGTATTATCGACGCCTTCCTCGATCTCGTCATCGAAGAGAATTTGGACACCGGCTTGATGCAGTCGGAAAACAATGTCGACAACGAAGCGATGGCGAAGATCCTGACCTACCCGAACGCGATCGTCGGATTGTCGGATGGCGGCGCGCATGTCCAGTTCCATGGCGGCTATGGCTACAGCACTCGCCTTTTGAGCGAATGGGTGCGCGAGAAGCAAATCATGTCGCTCGAACAGGCGGTGCGCCGATTGACCTTCGACTCCGCCTCCGCTTTCGGAATCTACGATCGCGGCCTGATCCGGCCCGGTATGGCGGCAGACATCGTGATCTTCGATCCCGATACCGTGCGGCCGCTGCCCGAGACGGTCGTCCACGACTTCCCGGCGGGTGGCTGGCGCATGAAGGAACCGGCAGCCGGCATCATCGCGACGATCGTCAACGGCGAAGTCCTGATGGAGAGTGGCAAGCACACCGGGGCACTGCCCGGCCGCGTGCTGCGCAACACTTACTACCACGCCCACGCCTGAGCTGCTGACCCCCATTCCCCTCCTCGCAAGCGAGGGAGGGAATGGGCGGGGTTCAGCCGGCGAGGGCGAGGATCTTGTTCTCCTGCAGGCGGCACATCTGATCGAAGGAGCCGCGCCGCGCGCGCAATTCCGCAGGAGGCCCGTCCTCGACTATGCGGCCTTCTAGCAGGACAACGACGCGGTTAAACTTCGCAACCGTCGAGAGGCGGTGGGCGATCGCGAGAACGGTTCGGCCGCGCATAAGCACTTCGAGAGCGCGCTGGATCTCCATCTCGGATGAGCCGTCGAGCGCCGATGTCGCTTCATCGAGCACGATAATCGGCGCATCTTTGAGCAAGGCGCGAGCGATGCCCAGCCGTTGCCTCTGACCGCCCGACAGCTTCGTCCCGCGTTCGCCGACGATCGTCGCATATCCTTGCGGAAGCGCGCGGATGAAGTCGTCGCACCGGGCCGCTCGCGCAGCAGCCAGCACCTCTTCATCACGCGCCTCGGGTCTCGCGTATCGGATATTCTCAAGCACTGACCGGTGGAACAGCGAGATATCCTGCGGCACAACGGCAATGGCAGCACGCAGGCTGTCCTGTCTCATTGCGCGGATATCCTGGTTGTCGATCAGTATCCGGCCGTCATCGATGTCGATCAGCCGCTGCAATAGGCTGATGAGAGTCGACTTTCCGGCACCTGATGGCCCGACCAGCGCAACATGCTGGCCCGGCGCAATGCGCAAGGTGAAGCCGCGAAAGACCGGCTCTCCCCCGGGGTAAGAAAAATCGACATTCTCGAATGCGATGCTGCCGCCAAGCGGGATCAAGGGCTCGGCGCCGGGCTGGTCAACAACCCTGTGGTTCTCCCCGATAGTCTGAATCGAGTCCGCGATGCGGGCCGCGAACTGGCTCGCGT
>JBARIB010000727.1:0-4084 GCA_049799535.1 Allostellaceae bacterium
GGCGCGGCTGGTGGCTGGCGCGCTTTACCGCAACGCCATTCTGGCGGGCGGTGTCGAGCGTCGTCATGCCGCCGGTCGATGCTGCACGCCTGCCCGCCGCACTGCTGGAACGCTTTGCCGGCGACGCCGCGCAGCAGCTCATCGCCTTTCTGTCGTTCCTCGGACCGATCACCGCAGGCGCATCGATGCAGGCTTTCTGATGGATAACGCCCACCCGCAGAACATGCACGTCGGCGCCCGGCGGCGACGCTCATAGGGTCAGCGGCACCCTGATGAGGAGGCGGGGCTGGCATGACAGCGAGACGACAGCCGAGGATTTACGACCGTTGGGCGCAATTGCGCTTCTCTGTGGTTGGCCAGTTGCTGGCGGATCCCCCCGCCAAAGGCACCTTGCAGTCAGAGATCAACAAACTCTCGCTGCGCGAATGGCGCCATCCGGCGACCGGCGAGCCGGTACGGTTCGGATGCTCGACGATCCAGAGATGGTACTACAAAGCGCTGCGTGAACGCAGCGACCCGGTCAGCGTGCTCCGCCGCAAACCACGCCAGGATGCCGGTCACCAGATCTCGATGACCGCCGCCCTTCGTCAGGTCCTGCAAGCCCAGCATGCCGCGCACCCGAACTGGAGCGCTCAACTACATCATGACAACCTGGCAGCGGAGGCTTCCAACCGATCCGAGTTGGGACCGGTGCCATCCTACTCGACGATCCGGCGATACCTCAAAGCGCAAGGGCTGGAGAAGCGACGGCGGGTGAGCTCTCGGCGGACATCTGGAGTGCTGGTGGCCGAGGCGAAGCTCACTGAGCGCGAGGTGCGGGGCTACGAAGCTGAATACTGCGGCTCGCTGCTCCATTGGGATTGTCACTTCGCCTCCCGCAAGGTGCTGACCCCGCGCGGCGAGTGGCAGACGCCGGTGCTGTTCGGCGTTCTCGACGACCATTCGCGGCTTGTTTGTCACCTGCAATGGTATTGGTCAGAGAGCGCCGCGAATATCGCTCACGGTCTGTCGCAGGCCTTTATGAAGAGAGGCCTGCCACGCGCCGCAATGAGCGACAACGGCTCGGCGATGACCGCAACGGAGATCGCGGAAGGACTTCTAAGACTTGGAGTCTTGCACGAGACGACGTTGCCATATAGCCCCTACCAGAACGGCAAACTGGAGCATCTCTGGGCCGTTGTTGAAGCGCGACTGATCGCCATGCTGGAAGGCGTGGCAGATCTCACGCTTGCCATGCTCAACGAAGCGACCCAGGCCTGGGTCGAGCCCGACTATAACCGCAAGCACCACTCCGAGATCGGCGAAGCGCCGCTGGACCGCTTCCTGCGCGGCCCTTCAGTGATACGGCCCTGCCCCGACAGTGCAGCACTCAAGCGCGCCTTCACCAGAACCGAGCAGCGCACACAGCGCAAGAGCGACGGCACCATAACCATCGACGCCCGCCGCTTCGAAGTGCCGAGCCAATACCGCCATCTTTCCCGCCTCGAGGTGCGTTATGCCGCGTGGGACCTCACCGAGGTCCATCTGGTGGACGAGCGCCTGGGTCAGGTGCTGTGCCGACTGTTCCCCCAGGACAAGGCCAGGAACGCCAACGGCTTGCGCCGATCGCTGGACAAGGTCTCGGCCGAACCGATCGCGGCCGCACCGTCCAGCGGCGTCGCTCCGCTGCTCGCCCGTCTCATCGAGCGTCAGACGGCAACCGGACTGCCGCCTGCCTATCTCGTCAAGGACGAAGGAACCGACGAATGAGCAAGGCGCTGCTTGCCCTGTACGGGCTCAAGTACAACCCGTTCGTCCCCGGCGTTCCGACCGAGGCCTTGCAGGTCTCGCCGCGCATCGACTCGTTCCGCCGCCGCGTTGCTCAGCTTGCCATCGAAGGCGGCTTCGCCCTCGTCACCGGCAATCCCGGCACCGGCAAGTCGGCCGCCTTGCGCATCCTCGCCGAGCATCTGGCGGACCAGCGCGACGTCAAGGTCGGTCTGATCAGCCGGCCGCAAGCCAACATCGCCGACTTCTATCGCGAGATGGGCGATCTGTTCGGCACCGAGTTACGACCGCACAATCGTTGGGGCGGGACCAAGATCCTCCGCCAGCGCTGGCAGGCCCATATCGACAGCGCGCTTTCCCGCCCGGTGCTCATCATCGATGAAGCTCAGGAGATGCGCCCACAGGTCCTGTCCGAACTGCGTTTGCTGTCCTCCGCGCGATTGGATTCCCACATCCTGCTGACCGTCGTCCTCGCCGGCGATGGACGGCTTGTCGAGCGTCTGCGCTCGGACGAGTTCCTGCCGCTCGACAGCCGCATCCGCGTCCGCCTGCCGATGGAACGTGCCACACCCGATGTCCTGCAAGCTTGCCTGCGGCATCTGTTGGCCGAGGCCGGGGCGCCGGCTCTGATGGTCCCGGAGGTGATCGCCACCTTGGCCGACCATGCCCAGGGCAATCTGCGCAGCCTGATGATTATGGCCGACGAACTGCTTGCCGCCGCGGCTGAGCGCAAGGCCGAACGGATCGATGAAGTGCTGCTCTTCGAAGCCTGTGCTCTCGCCGTTCAGCCCAAGGCTGTTGTGGGTGGAAAACGGCGATGAACCCGCTTCCTGTGGCACCGGCTTGGCGTCTCGCCGAGCGTGCCGAGCATCAGCGCTGGCTGGTGAGCGGGCTCTGGTCCGAGGAGGCCGTCGGCATCATTGGCGGCGAGCCAAAATGCTGCAAATCCTTCCTCGCCCTTGATCTCGCCGTCTCCGTCGCTGCCGGCACGCCATGCCTGCGTCGCTTCGCCGTGCCCAGTCCCGGCCGCGTCCTGCTCTACGCCGCAGAGGATGCGCTGCACATTGTACGCCGCCGGCTCGACGGCATCTGTACCGCCGCCGGCTTCGACCTGGCCGACCTCGACGTCCAGGTCATCACCGCTCCTAGCCTGCGCCTCGACCTCGATGCCGACCGTGCCAGCCTCGACGAAACCATCGTCAGGCTGAAGCCGCGCCTGCTCGTCCTCGACCCATTCGTGCGGCTGCACCGCATCGATGAAAACGTCAGCGGCGAGGTCGCCCCGTTGCTCGCCTATCTGCGCGATTTGCAGCGTCGCCACGGCGTCGCCGTCATCGTCGTCCACCACGCGCGCAAAGGTGCCGGCAACATGCGGGCCGGCCAGGCCCTGCGTGGCTCCTCCGAGTTCCATGCCTGGGGTGATTCCAACCTCTATCTCCGCCGCGAGCCCGCCCTCGCAAAGACGCCGGGCGACGATCGGATCACCCTGTCCGTCGAACACCGTGCCGCTCCGGCAATGCCCGCCCTGACCCTCGAACTCGCGCAGCGGGCCGACGCTCTCGCCCTCGAAGTCGTGGAACCGCACAGTCAAACCACGTCAGCCGCCGAGCCGCGCTCCATCGACGACCGCATCATCGCAACCCTCGCCGACGCCGCCCAGCCGCAACCATTCGCCGATCTGCGCGCCATTTGTCGGGTGCGAACCGCCACCCTCTACGAACGCCTCGCCGCCATGACAACCACAGGCCGCATCGTCAAATCCCCCGAAGGCTACCAACTCGCCGGATGAACCAACTTCCGCTTCCCACACCCCTCTACAAAGCTCGGGAAGCGGAAGCGGGAAGCCATCAAAATGCTTGCCCGCTGCTACATCGAAAAGCGTGGCGACGCTCACCAGTTCGCATTTCGGCCTAATTGGCGACTGCGAAGCTAGGCATCCGTGCGTGGCGCCGCAGACGATCGAGACGTTGGTCTGCATCCCGCCGCACGGCGTTGTTACGGTAACCGAGTCCGTCAGCCCTGCCGGAGACGGGCAGCAGTGACGGCATGAAGCCACCACCAGACCCGCACTACCGGCATCGCTTTCCCGTCGAGATCATCAGCCATGCTGTTTGGTTGTATCGTGTGTTCAACCTGTGATTCGGCCCTTTAATCGCGGGTATCTGTCAATACTGTGCGTCAATCTCGGCCGAAGCCTCGGGGTAGCACAACCGCCTCCAACTGCTCCACCAGATCGCGCAGCTCAAGGACGGTATCGAGCCGCTCAGCTATCCTGCTGTCATCGCTCTTGACCCGACCTCACGATACCAACCGACCC
>JBARIB010000728.1:0-2768 GCA_049799535.1 Allostellaceae bacterium
TCGAAGCGGTCGGCCCACAGATGCGCGCCGGTTGCGGCCTCAATCAATTGCGCGGTGATGCGCACCCGGTTGCCGCTTTTGCGCACCGAGCCTTCGAGCACGTAGCGCACGCCTAATTCGCGCCCGACCTGCTTCACGTCGACTGCCTGGCCCTTGTACGTGAAGCTCGAATTGCGGGCGATCACGAAGAGCCAGCGGATGCGGGAGAGGGCGGTGATGATTTCCTCGACCATACCGTCGGCGAAATATTCCTGCTCCGGATCGCCGCTCATATTGGCGAAGGGCAGGACGGCGATCGACGGCTTGTCGGGCAGCGCCAGCACCGATGCCGCCGACGCCGGAGCGGGAGGCCTTCGCCCGAACTCGATGCGATAGACGCGCACCGGCCTTGTGATGTTCTTGACGTGCTGCTCGCCCATGTCGTCAAGGGCGAAATCGAGCTTGTCCCGGATCTGGTCGCGCACGACCCGGCTAACGCAGATCCCGCCGGGCTCGGCGAGCGCTTCCAAGCGCGCCGCGACATTCACACCGTCGCCGAAGATGTCGTGCTCCTCCGCGATCACGTCGCCGAGATTGATGCCGATCCGCAACCTGATGCGCTGGTCGTCCGGCATTTCTGGTTCGCGGTCGATCATCCCGCGCTGAACCTCCACGGCGCAGCGAACGGCGTCTACAACACTCGCAAACTCGGCCAAGAAGCCATCGCCGGTGTTCTTCACAATCCGGCCGCGATGCTCCTCGATCTTCGGATCGACAAGCTCCCGCAGATGCGCCTTGAGGCGTTCGTGCGTGCCCTCCTCGTCCGTACCCATCAGCCGCGAATAGCCCGCCACATCGGCGGCAAGGATCGCGGCGAGACGGCGGGTCTGGCTCATGTCTCCTCGCCGGCCGCCAGGCGCAGGCCTGACAGATAAAATTCCCGATGATTGGGATCGCGCCAGTTTTCCGCGCTTGGCACTAATACGCTCGTCAGAGTACGTAGCCGCCGGATCACATCCCGTGCCTCGTCGAGACGACCCATGTGCGCGTAGCACGAGGCAAGAAACCGATAAGTCGGGACCCAATTAGGTTTTTCTTGCAATGACCGAAGCAATGCCGCCCTGGCTTCCTCCAGTCGTCCAGCAAAGAAATGGGCCACGCCAATACCCATGAGCGGATTAGCTCGCTGCTCGCGAGGGTTGAGGCGCAACGAAGTCTCGAAGTGCTTTATCGCCGGATCTGGCTCTCCTGCCCACGCCCTGAGCCAGCCGCTCCATTGCCAACCACGAGCAGAGCTCGGATTTAGCTTTAACCCGTGGTCCACTAGGGCAATAGCGGCACCGATTTCTTCGCCGAAGTAGGCGAGAATGTAGGCGACATTACAGAGAACATTCGGATCGTCACCGGCGACCTGAAGCGCCCGCCGCGAAAGTTCAACCCCCTTCCGGCGGCTCGTTTCCGGATCGTCGGTCCAGCCGTTGACATGCAGTTCGAAATGTCGCGCCGCAGCCTGAGCTAAGGCGGAACCGTACCGAGGATCACGCTCGATCGCCTGCTCGAGCAACTCGAGCGAGCGAATTGTTGCACTCTTTTCCCAGGAGAAAGCGAGAGCGTAAGCGCGTAGGTAAAGATCATAGGCGGATAAGTCGGTGGTCGGGCGTTCTGCCGACCGCGCCATCTCGGCTGCGTGCAATGTCGGCTCGATCACACCCGCTACGCTGATCGCCACCTGGTCCTGAAGCTCGAACACCTCTTCGAGCGAGCCGTCGAAGCGGTCGGCCCAAAGGTGCGCGTCGGTCTGCGCGTCGATCAGCTGAGCGGTGATGCGGACCCGGCCGCCGGCTTTGCGTACGGAGCCTTCGAGGACATAGCGCACGCCGAGTTCGCGGCCGACCTGTTTAATGTCAACCGCCTGGCCTTTGTAAGTAAAACTTGAGTTCCGGGCAATGACAAACAGCCAGCGGATGCGGGATAGGGCGGTGGTGATCTCCTCGACCATGCCGTCAGCGAAATATTCCTGCTCGGAGTCGCCGCTCATATTCTGGAACGGCAATACCGCGATCGACGGCTTATCAGGGAGCGGCAGCGCCGGTGGAGCCGGCGCCGACGGGCTCTCGGGGGTGGCGGGATCGCAAACCCGGTAGACCCGCACCGGCCGGGCGATGTTCTTGACCTGCTGCTCGCCCAGATCCTCAAAGACGAAGGGCAGCCGGTCGCGGACGTGGTCATGAACGGTATTGGAGACGAACACGCCGCCGGCATCGGCCAGGGCCTCGATCCGCGCGGCGATGTTGACGCCGTCGCCATAGAGGTCGTCGCCCTCGACAATCACGTCGCCGAGATTGACGCCGATCCGGAACCTGATGCGCCGCTCATCGGGCACCTCTGGCTCGCGCTCGGCGATCCCCCGCTGGGTTTCGACGGCGCAGCGGACGGCATCGACGACGCTCGCAAATTCTGCCAGGAAGCCGTCGCCGGTGTTCTTGACGATCCGGCGGCGGTGTTCAGCAATCTTCGGTTCGACAAGCTCGCCGAGATGCGCCTTGAGTCGGTCCTGCGTGCCTTCCACGTCCTCACCCATCAGCCGCGAATACCCCGCCACATCGGCGGCGAGGATCGCGGCGAGACGGCGGGTCGACGACATGGCCCAATTCAGCCGAAGGGGTTCAGCGCCGGCACCCCAAGCCGCTCGAAATCGCGCAGGTTCCGCGTCACCACCGTGAGGTCGTGGACCACTGCGGTGGCGGCGATCATAGCGTCCGCTATGAGATCGGCGGGTTTTCCGTGCA
>JBARIB010000729.1:0-3065 GCA_049799535.1 Allostellaceae bacterium
GCCGCGCGGGCAATCGGCCGACCGCCTCGATCACCGCCAGCCCGGCGCGCACCGCCCGCTCAGCATTGTCCTCGTGCGCTTGCGGATAGCCGAAATAAATGAGAACGCCGTCGCCCATGTATTTGGCTACGAAGCCTTCGAAATGGCCGACCGTATCGGCGACGGCGCGGTGATACTCGCCGATCAGCTCGCGCAGATCCTCGGGGTCATGACGGGTCGAGAGCGCCGTCGAGCCGACCAGATCGCAAAACATCACGGTGAGCTGCCGCCGTTCCGCCTCGGCTGGTGCCGGTGAATCGCGGGATGCCGCCGTTACCGCTGCGGCCGGCGCTGCGGCGCCGAGCAGGGCTATGGCATCGAGCAACCTACGGCGATGGCCGACCGAGGCTACGCCGATACTGATCAGGTCGTCGGCCGTCAGCTTCGGCAACACTTCGGCGTCGATGTCATTGTCACGGAACGCCGGCAGATAGCGTTCCAGGCCCAAGCTCTGCAGCCATGCCGCCACGTCCATGCGGTGATCCTCGGCCCCCAGAAGCAGCAACCTCCCTTGGACGAGGATATCCCCTTGCCCTTCGACCCGCCAGCGGCGGCGCTGAAATAGGCGCAGTGTCGATGTCGTAATTTCAGGCGGTAGTTGACCGCTGTCGCCGCAGAGTCGTCACCGGCCGCGCTGATCGGAAAGGGACCGCTCGCCATACCCTTCCAAGCCATTCAGATCAAAGCCAGCGAAGGCCAGCTTCAGGGTCAAAGGCGGACGTTTGAAGGCCTTCGCCCGCGAGCGCCTCGACTGCCGGGACATGTGACTTCGGAAGCAGCTAACCGCCACTGGGCAAGCCGCTCGCGAGACCCCCGTTCATGCTCATCCCGAGTGCGGTCTCGAGCCACGGCTAGAATCTGATTTTAGCGCCTCAGTGGCCGTCGGGCTCTATGCAGTGTGCCTCACAGGAGCGCTTCGCTATCGACCCGCGGTTCGTCCGCCTGTTTGAGACGCGGTGCTGTTGTGGTCCAGCATATCTCGGGTCGGGCCTGCGCTTCGGCCGGAATGTGCCAACAGCGCCATTCTTATTACGGCCGCCGAACGGCTCAATTCGACCTACAGCGATAGCTCACTGGACGTAAGCCGGTCTGTCGATCCAGAGCACGCACCCATGACCGCCAGGAAGCTCAGCCTCTGCGGAGCTTGCGGTTCAGGAAGTCCTTGATCAGCGGGAACACCTCGTCGGCCTTATTCTCCAGAACAAAGTGGCCGGTGTCGAGTAAATGGAATTCGAGGTCGGCGAGGTCGCGTTTATAGGGGTGAGCGCCGTCGGCCGGGAAGATGGTGTCGTTTTTCCCCCAGACGATCAATGTCGGCGGCTGATGGTTGCGCAGGTACTCCTGCTTTTTGGGATAGAGCGGCAGATTGGTTCGGTAATCGGAAAAGATGTCGAGTTGAATATCATTGTTGCCAGGCCGGTCAAGCAGCGGTTGGTCATGGGCCCAGTTATCCGGCGAGATACGGCTCGTGTCCGAAACGCCGTCGGTGTACTGGAATTTTGTCGTCTCCAGCGTGAAGAGTTTGCGCAGCGCGTTGCGGCTGTCTTGGCTGCCGTCCGCCCAGTATTTCTTGATCGGATCCCAAAATTCTCGCAGACCCTCATCGTAGGCATTGCCGTTCTGGACGATGAGAGCCGTGATCCGTTCGGGATGTTTAAGCGCCAAGCGCCAGCCGACGGGCGCTCCATAGTCCATGACATAGATGGCATATCGCGTCACACGCAACTGGCCGAACAGGCCATCGACCAATTCGCCGAAACGGTCGAACGTATAAGCGAACGTCCTACGATCGGGGGCATCGCTTTGCCCGTAACCGGGGTAGTCGGGGGCGATCACGTGATAGCGGTCGGCAAGATACGGGATCAAATTGCGGAACATGTGCGACGACGTCGGAAACCCGTGCAGCAACAGCACAACCGGCGCGCCCTCGCGTCCGGCTTGTCGGTAAAAGATGTTGACCCCGTCGACCGCATTGGTCCGATGATGTGTGACCGGGAAAGCAACGGCCGGGGCGGCGTGTTCGGGCGTGGAAATGGTCTCTGGGTCTCCAAGGATTAAGAATTACGGTGGTTCAGGGGCCGAGGTCCGTCGGAAAACGACCCATCGGCACCTCAGCTCTAAGCCGATCAGGGACGCAACGCTCAAAGATCTGAAGGGACTAACGTAAGTCCAGGACCAAGCACAGTTCTAGGAATTGTGTCGCCTGCCGGCTTTGAGGGGTTCTGGGACGAAATCAGCCAGCCTCCGCCGCCGCCCACCTTAGAGAAGATTCTCGAAGTCGCTAAGAAGTATCGGCTAGATTTTCACCCATCACAGGCTGTATTGCTAAAGCGGTTCGGCTTGCTTTAGGTCTATCCTGTCTTTACCAAGACGGGGTGCGGCCCCGGCACAACCCTCGACACTGTATGCCGAGTGACGGGCCGCCGATCACTCAGCGAACATCGGGTCTAGCTAGGTGCATCCTAGGAATCTGCGGGCGAAAAGTGATCGGCCGGCGTTAGCTTTGAGGTGCCGCCAATCGGAGCGGCAGCCACCTCTTTCACGGGAGTTTACATGCCCACGATTACCACCAAAGACGGCGTGGAGATCTTCTACAAGGACTGGGGTTCGGGCCAGCCGATCGTGTTCAGCCACGGCTGGCCGCTGTCGGCCGATGACTGGGACGCGCAGTTGCTGTTCTTCCTGCATCATGGCTATCGCGTTATCGCCCATGACCGCCGCGGCCATGGCCGCTCGACCCAGACCGCCGACGGCCACGATATGGACCATTACGCCGACGACCTCGCGGCGCTGACGGTGCATCTCGACCTGACGAACGCCATCCATGTTGGCCATTCCACCGGCGGCGGCGAGGTGGCGCACTATCTGGGACGGCATGGCGAAAGCCGGGTGGCCAAGTCAGCGCTGATCAGCGCGGTGCCGCCGCTGATGGTGAAGACGGCGGCCAATCCGCTTGGCCTTCCCAAAGAGGTGTTCGATGGCCTGCAGGCGCAACTCGCCGCCAATCGTTCGCAATTCTATCGCGA
>JBARIB010000730.1:0-2324 GCA_049799535.1 Allostellaceae bacterium
CAGTCCGCCATCGCATCCGTGGCTTGATCGAAGCAGAAGCCGCCGACAATACGCTTTCGGACGAGCGGATCGTCGAGTTGTTGCAGCGAGACGGTGTCGACATTGCCCGCCGTACGGTCGCAAAATATCGCGAGGCGATGCGCATTCCTTCTTCGGTTCTGCGCCGCCGCGAAAAGCTGCTGACGATGTGAGGAAGAGGCGAGGTCGACCCAAGAAAGTGGCGAGGACGAGACGAGGGTTGTCCGAGGTGCGATGCTTGACCGTGACACGAGCCATTCCCATTTTCGCCCTCTGGCGGCCACAATCGCGGCCCAGCCCCCATGCGCAGGGTTATCGCATCCATGCAGTTCACACTAACGGGCAAGCAAATTGACATCGGCGACGCGTTTCGGAGCCATGTCGAGACCAGCCTCAGTTCGATCCTCGGGAAGTACTTCGGAACGGCGATCGAAGCTCATGTGGTAGCCTCAAAAGAGGCGCACCTGACGCGAGCCGAGATTTCGATCCGCGTCGGCCGGGGAGGCATTGTTGTTAACGCGCACGCGGCGGCGCTCGAGGCGTATGCAGCCTTCGACGCAGCGGCCGAACGCGTCGCCAAACAGCTGCGGCGCTACAAGCGCCGCCTGCGCGATCACCACGCAAAGGGCCGCGAACCGTTTACGGTGAACGAACGTGCGACTGACTACGTTTTGGCGCCGGTGACCGAAGAACCGGAGGGCGAGGAGATCTCTGGTAATGAGGCGGAAAGTCAGGGGCCCGCCGGCGGGCCTGCGGTGATCGCGGAAATGAGCACCGAGCTGCCGCATCTCACGGTGAGTGAGGCGGCGATGCGTATGGATCTCGCTGATGCGCCAGTGTTGCTGTTCCGCAACCGCTCGCACGGCGAGCTTAACCTCGTCTATCGTCGCACCGACGGGAATATCGGATGGATCGATCCCGAGCTCGACCCTGCCCGGCGGGCGCGTGCAGGCAGGGCTTGAGCCGCCTTTCGTAGGGCTCTCAGCGAACCCCGCTATCCGCGCTCGCGGAGCGGCAAGCTTAAAGTGCCAGCGGATCTGAAGATGGAAATTACAGATCTGATCACTCCGCGCAGCGTCGTGGCTCAGTTGCGTGCTGCGAACAAGAAGCAGGCCCTTCAGGAGCTGGCGAAACGCGCGGCCGTAATGACCGGTATCGAAGAGCGCAGGATTTACGATGTGCTGATCGAGCGCGAGCGATTGGGCACGACGGGCATCGGCTCCGGGATCGGAATCCCTCACGGCAAGGTCCCGGGCCTTGCCAAGTTATCTGGCATTTTTGCCCGGCTGGAGCGCCCAATTCCTTTCGAGTCCATTGATGACCAGCCGGTCGATCTCATTTTTTTGCTGCTGGCACCTGAAGCGGCAGGCGCCGATCATCTGAAAGCTCTGGCGCTTGTATCGCGGCTGTTGAGGGACCGAGCTGTCTGCGAAAAGCTGCGAGGTACGGAGAGCGCAGACGCCCTCTATGCTCTCCTGACGGATTACAAAGCCACACAGGGAGCTTGAGCCCGTCGAAGTCCGGCGCGGTCCATCAGTGTAGGCTCAGGGGCTCCAAATCGTGCCGCCGCACTGTCGCAAAAGCGATTTCGCGACTGGGTAGCACGGCGATTTGGGTGCCGTCCGCAGCGTGCACGGCATAGCTGAGCGCGTCGTTCACTATAACTGGCTTAATATAAGCGAGATCTTGCATTCCGAGGAGCGCCAGTTCGCGCGATGACATATTCCGAAGCCGTTCGATTGCGTTCATCGTTATTCCTTTCGCGGCTGCTAAGGGTACCAGGGCAGCCTACGCCTCGGAGCCGATCGGAGCAGGTTTCGGCGCAGCAGCCGATCCGCTCTTTATCTCAACGGTACGCACCTGGCTCTCGACTTCGGGGCGAACGAGATCGATGTGCAACAGTCCATTGTCGAGGCACGCACCGCTGACCTCAATGCCTTCGGCGAGAACAAACGATCGCTGGAACTGGCGCGCTGCGATGCCGCGGTGCAAATATACGCGATGAGTGTCCTCGGCTTGTTTGCCGCGGACAACCAGCTGATTGTCTTCAACTGTAATGCTGAGGTCGCTCATATGAAAACCGGCCACGGCAAGGGTTATCCGCAAGGCGTTCTCGCCGAGCTGCTCGATATTGTAGGGTGGGTATCCGTCGGATGAGATCTTGCTGACCCGGTCGAGTGCTCGTTCAAAATGGTCAAAGCCGAGAAGCAGGGGCGAGTTGAATAGCGAAAGCCGTGACATGCATCTTTCTCCTCTTCGCTGAGCGAGAGTGCGGAACCGGCCCGAGTCGGCGCGCGGTCGAGCAC
>JBARIB010000731.1:0-2901 GCA_049799535.1 Allostellaceae bacterium
CAAGCGCGCGACCCAGGGCGGCAGCTTTTTTGAGCCGACCGTCCTGACCGATGTGACGACCGACATGGTCATCACCAAGGAGGAGACCTTTGGCCCGGTCGCCCCACTCTACCGCTTCAAGAGCGAAGACGAGGCCATCAAGATGGCCAACGACACCGAATTCGGCCTCGCCTCCTATTTCTACAGCCGCGACATCGGCCGCATCTGGCGCGTCGCCGAGGCCCTCGAATACGGCATCGTCGGCATCAACGAAGGCATCATCTCGACCGAGATCGCCCCGTTCGGCGGCATGAAGGAAAGCGGCATCGGCCGCGAAGGCTCGAAATACGGCATCGAAGAATTCCTCGAAGTCAAATACCTCTGCATGGGCGGCATCGACCGGTAAACTTTTCGGTGACGCGCCGAATGCGATGAACCAAAGGTGGAGTTTATCGTTGTCGGCGCGCCACGCAGCGCCAATGCCAATGCACGATCGCGCCGACGATGGCGCGAACGCGTGTCGCGAGCCGCCCGCGAGCGATTGCAGGAAGAGGGTGGGCCGGGCCCGACCAATCAGGACGTCGCTGTTTTGATCATTTATTTCTACCAGGGCGAAACGACGCTTGACGTCGACAACATTGCGAAATCTCTGCTTGACGGGCTGAAGGGCGTTCTTTTCCGGGATGACCAGCAGGTGTCGGAGCTTCGGGTCCGCAAAAGCCGCTTCCGGGTCGGTTTATCGCTGACCGGAGCAAGCCTATATCTGCTGGACGCGATCGAGCGCATGTCTCAGGCAGGCTCCGATTTCGTCTATGTTCGCGCCGATCCGGCGCCCGACCACAGCAGGGTCCCATGAGTACCGCCGCCGATCCCGTGACCAGCGAACGCGAAGCGATCAAACAGTATGCCGAATGGTATTCACGGCAGGGCTACGAGGTTTTAGTAGAGCCTTCTCTAAAGCAACTACCGGATTTCTTGCGCACGCTGGCGCCGGACATGATCGTTCGACGAGACGGTGAAAATATCGTTGTCGAGATCAAAACTTCCTCTCCGGAAAGTTTCGAGCAGGTCCAGCGGCTTGCCAGCGCAGTAGAACATCGCCCCGGCTGGAAGCTGCAGGTCGTATACGCCGATCTGCCCGATCCCGAATGGGAGCCACCTGCGCATCTCCCGGATCCCGCAGCTCTCGTTAACCGCCTGGGATCCATGGGCCGGGTTCGTGGAGACGACGATCAGAGCCGTCTGCAATTTCTATTACTGTGGTCGATTATCGAAGCCGCCGCCCGTCACAAGCTGTCGTCGCATAAGATCCCGCCGACCCGCCGGATATCCTCATCGGCTCTAATAAAAATGCTGCTGACCGAGGGAATCATTGAGGAAGATGAGTATGCCGTGCTCCGTCGCGGTTTGGCGGTCCGCAATGCGATCGGGCATGGTTTTCTCAACCAGCCCATAGATGCGGCCCTTTTCGAGGAACTTCGCAAAGGCGCCGGAGCGCTGTTGCGGTTGGGTGGACGATGACGATTACACCCGCTCTACCGCTTCAAGAACGAGGCCGAGGCGGTCAAGATGGCCAACGACACCGAGTTCGGCCTCGCGTCCTATTTCTACAGCCGCGACATCGGCCGCATCTGGCGGGTCGCCGAAGCCCTCGAATACGGCATCGTCGGCATCAACGAGGGCATCATCTCGACCGAGATCGCCCCCTTCGGCGGCATGAAGGAAAGCGGCATCGGCCGCGAAGGCTCGAAATACGGCATCGAGGAATTCCTCGAAGTCAAATACCTCTGCATGGGCGGCATCGACCGGTAGGAATTGCGGGAGCACGCCAGGAGCCCGGAATTGTATTCCTCACCCCTAGCGTGTTTTATCTGTTTTCCCCTGGCATACGTAGGCCTAAGTGTCGCCCTTTGGGCTCGAAAGCGGACCACCTCGTCGCCAGTGTACCGTGCTAATGCTGTACCACGGCAGCCGGCGGCGGCGCAGGTGGTTAAGGCTTCCCGGTCAAACGGTGCGACGGAACACTTAAGATCAAGAGTGACGCAGGCTACAATCTCACCGATTGTGCCAAGAACTAAGTGAATCCTAGATCACGAGGAGCGCAAAACGGTGGCCACGTCATGTTCTTTGCCCTCGTCAATCTGTGGGATCGACGCGATTACGTTGGTGCGCGAACTGGCGCGTCGACGCGATGAGCTAGACGAGTTTGCGTTTATTTCTTACGAGCCACGGAAGGGGATAGCCGAGCGACTCAAAATAAGTCCTACACGCAGCTTCTTCGGTAAAACCGTCGACGAACTGTGGGATGCAGTAAATCTAGACATCGATATTCTGGTAGAAAATTTAGTCGGCGGTAAGATCTCCGATGAAGCTGATCCACTTTTATATTTTTCAGCTGGTGAGCTTATTAAGCCCGGCTTTCAATTCCCTTTTCCACAGAATGATCGAGAGGTTCTCGGACTTTGCTCGTGCTGCAAACAGGCGGACCGCTTACGTCATATCCCGATGCTGGATTTCCGGGCAGAAGCCCCCACCAAGACGGACACAATGGCAAGAACTCTCGAACTGATCGCCAAAGCGCTCATAAGGAATGGCGCCCCGGATGGCGTTATTTTGTGTTCCGGAGACTCGTTCCACTATTACGGGTTGGATCCGCTAGATGAGATCGATTGGAGAGAGTTCATGCTTCGCTCCCTCTTGCTCGAACCTTTGATCGATGTCCGATATATTGCACACCGCCTGCTGTCGGGAAAGGCGACGCTGAGGATTACCTCCTCAAGATCAAAGCCGGCCATGCCATACGTCGCTGCCTGTCTTCGCCGATCGGGCGTCTGGTGGAGCATCTGCACATCGGATCTCCACACCGAAACAGCAGCGCTCCTGGAGACGCATAACTCCTCACAATTGTCGGAAATGCAGGGT
>JBARIB010000732.1:0-5496 GCA_049799535.1 Allostellaceae bacterium
GCCGCGCGGGCAATCGGCCGACCGCCTCGATCACCGCCAGCCCGGCGCGCACCGCCCGCTCAGCATTGTCCTCGTGCGCTTGCGGATAGCCGAAATAAATGAGAACGCCGTCGCCCATGTATTTGGCGACGTATCCGTCGAAGCGGCCGACCGTATCGGCGACCGCGCGGTGGTAGCCGCTGATCAGTTCACGCAGATCCTCCGGGTCAAACCGCGTCGACAGCGCCGTCGAGCCGACGAGATCGCAGAACATCACCGTCAGCTGGCGGCGTTCGGCACCGGCCGGTGCCGGTGCATCGCGGGGCGCCGCGGCGGGCACCGTGGCTCCGAGTGCCGCAATGGCCTCAAGCAGCTTGCGCCGGTGGCCGATCGCTGCAACGCCGATCTCCCTGAGATCCTCCGATGTCAGCTTCGGCAGAACCTCCCAATCGATCTCATTGTCGCGGAAGGCAGGCACATAGCGCTCAAGGCCCAAGTTCCGCAGCCACGCCGCTACGTCCATGCGGTGATCCTCCGCTCCGAGGAGCGGCAGCCCCCCTCGGGCGAGAATATCCCGTTGCCTTTCGACCTGCCAGCGACAGCGCTGAAATAGGATTTTCGGCGTTCATCCGGAGGATTTCGGCCGAAAGCCGGTGGCCTCCCATGGTCGTGGCCAGATCAGGTGAGTGATCGAAGATGGGCACGAAAAGTTCGGGTTGCCGCTCGCAGGCGTCTGGGGCGTCTTTCCACAGTTCATCGGCCGTGAGAACGAGGCGCGCACGCTGGAGGACCGGATCAACGGTTGTATGGAGCGCAGCATGAACGGCCGCACGCTGCCGCCGGACGGCCCGGAAATGAAGGCGATGCTGACGTATATCCGGTTCATCAGTGCCGGCGTGCCGACCGGGCGCGGCGCCGAAGGACGGGGGCGCCGCCGGTGCCATTTGCCAACCGCGGCGAGCGATCCGAAACGCGGCACCAACCTGTTTGCGGAACATGCGCGGGATGCCATCAGGCGGACGGGCAGGGGAAGCGCTGGGGGCCGGAGGATGTCGCGCAACGGCATCGCTATCAATTCCAGCCATTATGGGGACCGGACAGCTATAACGACGGCGCGGGCATGGCACGGCCGATCACAGCGACCAACTTCATCAGCGCCAACATGCCATTCGGCACCGATTACGCGCACCCTGTATTGAGCGCGCAGGATGCGTTCGACGTCGCCGTATTCGTCGACAGTCAGCCTCGGCTGCACCGACTCGGCAACGAGCAGGATTTTCCCGACCGCGCGTTCAAGCCGGTGGACGCGACCCATCCTTCGTTCCTCGGCCCGTTCCCGCCGTCGCAGCATCTGACCGGGCCGTTGCAACCGATCCGGCAGTGGATGAAGGACAACGCACGCAGCTTACGAAGCGCTTTCTCCGCCGCACGGCTAGGCCGAACTTCCCAGCTTCTCTTTAACTTAAGTCCCTGAAAAGGCGAAAGCATGTTGTGTTTCCGACGCACGATGTGTAGATCGGCGCCCGCCTCGCGAAACGGCTCTCTGAGCAGCGCCAGACGCTGACGCAGGTGCCGGGGTGCACGCGGTTGTGGTGTCGGTCTACATGCTGTATCGAAGCTTGACGTAGCGGCGAGGATGCTGCCCCGGCGGCTCTTTTTCCGGACCAGCTTGCCGGTAAGCCCCGAACAGTCCATGGTGATCTCGCGAATATCTGGGAAATGCCGCCGGGGGCCGACGAAAGATGCCCGCAATCCGGCAGAACACGAGGCCCTAAATCAGCCAAGCAATCACACCACAACACGCGCACGATGGGAGGGGCGGATGATCAATCTTAGTCCAGACACGACTGACGTGCCGGCGCGCCGAAGTTTCTTTGGCCGCCTTGCAGGTGCAACGGTGCTTGGGCTCGCTGGGCTTGCGTCCGCGGCGTCGCGCGCACAGGCGGCAACACCGGTGGCGGGTGACGGCCCGGACTGGCCAGGAAAGCTCACAGGACGCCATCGCCAGGTGGTTGACGCCTATACGGTCAACGACGGCCGCCCGCTTTTATTCGCACATGCGTTCCTGCTCACGGATGCGGCGCCAGGTTCAGCGACGTCCGTCGTTGTTCTGCGCGCTCAGGCGCTCCCGATCGCTCTCAACAATGCGATGTGGGAGAAATACAAGATCGGTGAATCACTCAAGATCATCGATCCGCAGACCAAGGCCCCGGCAGAGAAAAATCCTTTGCTGCATCCAAAGCCCGGCGTTCTGCAGGCGGACGATATGGCTGTCGACCGGTTGCTCGGGAAAGGCACGGTATTCGGCGCATGCAACCTGGCGCTGCATAACCTGAGCAAGCAGCTCGCCAGCAACGCCGGCGCGAGCGCGGACGACGCGGCAAAGGAGTGGGCCGCGAACCTGGTGCCGGGGATCACTCTCCTCCCGTCGGGCGTGTGGGGCTTGAACCGAGCGCAGGTAAGCGGGTGCACGTACTGCTCGGGCGGCGGATAACGAGTCGCCCGGCGCTCTCAGGCCAATTCCCGGAGCGCATGCTTCGCGTGCTGTACCAAGATTTCCCACGAGGAGGGATATTGGAAAGTATCTCGACTTGCAGCCGAGCCTGATCACGCGGTCGAGATCTGCCACGCCTTAAATCGGTACGGCACGCCCCGGTTGACGCGGCATGTCTGACGGTAATCACCAGCTCACGTCAATTCGTCGAGCAGCACCTTTGCCTCTTTCAGATCGGCGGTATCGAAGCCCTCGGTGAACCAGCCGTAGACGGATGCCAAGAGATCGCGCGCTTCGGCCCGCCGGCCCCGTTCGCCCCACAGCCGGGCGAGGCTCGTCGCGGCACGCAGCTCAAAGGACTTTGCCTGTTGCCTTCTAGCGATGCGCAGCGCGTCTTGAAGGGCATTTTGGCTCTCTTCGAGCTGGTCGAGGCCCCGCAACGCGACGCCTTCAAGGCGACGAAGTTCCGCCTCCCACTGGCGGTGGCCCGTCTTCTCCACGGTGCCGAGCCCGTCTCTCGCTGAGGCAAGAGCCGAGCCGTGCTCGCCGCACCGTGTCAGGGCGTCGGCCAACCGGGCCAAGCCGTAGCACCGCAACCGCATCGCGCCGGGCCGGGCCAGCCCCTCACGCAAACAAGCGACAGCCTCCTCGAACGCGCCTTGGGCGCACAGCGCGGCACCGCGCAGGAACCGCGGTTCCATTACGAATCCGAGCCGTTGCTCGGCAGCCAGCGCCTCGACCGCGTCGAGCCGTTGCAACGCGAATTCCGGCTCACCGCGATCGAGGTGAAGCATCGAATCGAACTGCAAGGCTATTGCGATGCTGAACGGATGAGCGATCCGCTCGGCCAATTCCAATGCTTCGCTGCCGAGCGCCAAGCCCTTATCGGGATAGCCGAGCAGCCAATGGACCTGCGCACTAAAGTAGCCGGCACACGAGCCGGGATCGTGCCCGCCGTAGAGCTGATGGTGGAGGCTGTGCCGCTCCGGATCATAGAGCCGGCTACCCGCCTCGCAGTGCTCGCGCGCCGCCGCCGGCTCGCCTAAGAACAAACAGGTCGCCCAGGCGCTGTGGTGCGCTTGCAGACGCAATTCGTCGTCCGCGCTGTCCGCGGTCAGCTGCTGCAGCTGGTTGGACAATCTGCGGCAGTCGAGGACGATGCCGGCGCCGTTGGCCGATTGCCAAAGGCCGTAGACTGCCATGAACAGCTGGTGCGGATCACCCCGTTGCTCGGCCAGCTCGCGGCCGCGCGCATAGGCCTCGGCCGCCTCGGTCGCCTCGAAGCCCTCGGCCGTAAACAGTGATAGGCCTCGGGCCAATTGCAGCTCGATCTCCCGTCCATCCCGCGCCGACCCTTCGGGCAGTGCCGCCAGCGCCGTAAGACCGCGCTCGAAATGGCGGATCGCTTCGAGATGGGCCGATCGTGCTGCGGCATGTTGCCCCGCCTTCAGCCACTGATCGACCGCCCGTTCGGTGTTCCCGGCGGCGGTCAGATGATGGGCGAGGAATTCGGGCTGGCGCTCGACGAGATCGGCAAAGCGCTCTTCCAGCGCCGTCGCGACGCGCGCATGCAATTCCTGCCTCCGGCCGCGCAGCAAGGTCGAGTAAGCGGCGTCCTGCACCAGCGCATGCTTGAACAGATAGGAGGATTGCGGCGCTACCCCGCGGCAGAAAAGGAGCCCCGCCTCGCCGAGCTGATCCAATGCGGCTTGCAATTCCGCCTCAGGACGCTGCGCCACCGGCTCGATCAGTTCATGGGCAAACTCGCGGCCCAGCACCGCGCCGATCTGCGCGACCTCCTTGGCCGCCGGCCCGAGCCGGTCGAGCCGCGCAATCAGCGAGGCCTGCAAGGTCGCGGGCACCGACAGCGCGGCAAGCGATGCCGCTCCCAGCACCGTAGCAACCCGGTCTCCCGGCGCGGCGCTTTCCAGCACCGCCTTGGTCAGCTCCTCGACAAACAGCGGCACCCCGTCCGTGCGCTCGACGATCTCGGCGACGATGTCGGCGGTGAGAGCGGCATTGCCGGCCAGCTTTTGCACCAGCGCTTCGCCTTCGCGTTCGCCGAGCCGATTGAGCGTCAAACTCGTGACGTGGGCGCGGCCGCCCCAGGGCGGCTGGAATTCGGAACGAAAGGTCATCATCAGCATTACCGGCAGCCGCCGCACCCGGTCGACGGTCAGATCCAGCAATTCGCGCGAGGTCGGGTCGATCCAGTGCGCGTCCTCGAAGACCATCAGCACCGGCTGGTGCCGGGCCTCGGCTTCGAGCTGGCTGAGCAGCGCCTCGAACAGCTTTTCCCGTTTGCGCTGCGGGCTGAGGTTGAGGTCCGCGGCGGAACTTGGCAGCGACAGCAGCTCGCTCAACAGCGTTATATCATCGTCATCCCGCGAGCCCGGCGCGAGCAGTGCCCGCAATTTGCCGAGCTTCTGCTCGGCCGCGTCGTCGCGGGCAAACCCGGCGGCGCGTTCGAGCTGCGCAATGGAGGGATAGAGCGCGCTGTCCTGGTGGTGCGGCGAGCAGAAATAGCGCAACCGGGTATGCGGCTCGCTTCCGATCTGCTCGGAAAGTGCCGCAGTGAGCCGCGACTTGCCGATGCCCGCCTCGCCGGAGATCAGCATCACCCGTCCTCCGCCGCTCTTCGCCTGTTCCCAGCGGCGCAGCAGCAGCTCGATTTCCTCCTCGCGCCCGACGAGCGGCGTCTCCGCCGAGCGCAAGGCCTCGAAGCGGCTTACCACGCCGCTTTCACCCATGACCCGCCAGGCGCGTTGCGGCTCGGCGAAGCCGGCGAGCGCTTGCCGTCCGAGATCCTCCAGATCGAACAATCCGCCGATCTGCCGGCGCGTCACATCGCCTATGACCAGGGTGTTCGGCGCGGCCAAACCCTGCAACCGGGCTGCGAGGTTCGGGGTCTCGCCGACGACGCCGCGCTCCTGTGCGGCACCCTCGCCGATCAGATCGCCGACCACGGCGAGCCCGGTGGCGACGCCGAGCCGAAGGCGCAAATCCTGTCGCGCGGGCAATCT
>JBARIB010000733.1:0-1573 GCA_049799535.1 Allostellaceae bacterium
CGCATCGACCCGGTAGCCGATGCGCCCTCCCGCCGAAATGTTCCGTTCATATCCGTGACTGGCTACAACACCGCCTTTCTGCCGGAGGGCTACGCCGAGCGGCCGAGGCTCTGCAAGCCCTTCAAGATGGCGGATCTGATCGGTCCGTTGTCGAGGCTTTTGCACGCTCCAGCTGCGAAAGACCGGTGATCGAGGCCGAGCGCCTTTATCCGTCTTCCCCTGGAGGGGCTTTGTAGCAACCCGCGAGCTTAATTCCCGAGCGACACGTTCGGGGCCATGCTAACGCGGCCTAAACCTGATCCGGGCCGGAGCGCCAACCCACCGTCGACGGCAAAATCGTCAAATTTATAGCGCAATCTTTTCGCGGTAGCGCCGAGCGGGGAAGGCCGTGCTTGCAAATTCTCTGCAAAAACAGGAGGAGATGCAGAATTGAGAGGATCCTCTGCGCTGAGAAGGATTGAGACTGCTCGTGCCTGATCTCGTGATCTTTGATTGCGACGGGGTGCTGATCGACAGCGAGATCATCTTTGGCCGGGCGCTCGGGGAAAGCCTGATCGCAGCCGATTTTCCGGTCACGATGGACGAGGCCATGATGCTCGGCCTGGGCAAGAACCGTCTGACCTTGACTACGGCGGTCGAAGCGCAGTTCGGCCGGTCATTGCCGGACGGGTTTTTCGAGGCGATGCGCGTCCGGGTGGACAGCGTGTTCGAGCGCGAGCTGGTGGCGATACCGGGGATCGAGGAATTGCTCGCCTCCCTCCCGGGGCGGCGCTGCGTCGCCTCGAACAGCCATCTCGACCGGGTCCGCCAGGCGCTGTCGTTAACCCGGCTGCTGCCGCTTTTCGACCCGCATGTCTTCAGCGCCTCGCAAGTTGCTCGCGGCAAACCCGCGCCCGACCTCTTCCTGTTCGCCGCCAATCAGCTGGGCGCGACGCCTGAAGGTTGCCTCGTCGTCGAGGACAGTACGATCGGCGTCGAGGCGGCGCTCGCCGCCGGCATGGCGGTCGTCGGGTTCTGCGGCGGCGGGCATTGTCCGGCCGGCTATGCCGAGCGATTGCTCGCCGCCGGCTGCACGCGCGTCTTCGCCCAAATGATGGAGCTGGGCGCCTTTCTGTGTGAGAACTCATGCGAATAATTCAGATCTCTGACACACATCTGAGCCCCGGAAAGGCGCATTTCGCCGATAATTGGGCGCCGCTTGCAGCGTGGATCGCGCGGGAGCGCCCCGATCTCGTGATCCACACCGGCGACGCGACGGTGGATGGCGCCGACCTTGAGGACGACATCCGATATACGCTGGGGCTCATGCGGGAACTCGGGGTCCCGTTTCGCGCCATTCCCGGCAATCACGATGTCGGCGAAGCCGGCCACCCGCGCCAGCCGGTCACTGACGAGCGGCTGGTCCGCTGGCGAGCGTATTTCGGCTCGGACCGGTGGATCGAAGATGTCGAAGATTTCCGCCTGATCGGGTTCGATGCGATGTTGCTCGGCAGCGGTCATCCCGAAGAAGCGGCCCAGATGATATGGCTCGAGGCGGCCCTCGCGAGTGCTGGGGGCCGGCGCATCGCCTGGT
>JBARIB010000734.1:0-2409 GCA_049799535.1 Allostellaceae bacterium
GGATCGAGCTCGCCGAGGCGATCGTCGAGGCCTTGCCTTGCGCCGAGCAGGTGCGCTTCGTCTCGACCGGCTCCGAGGCCGACCTTTACGCGATGCGGGCCGCCCGCGCGTTCACGAGGCGCGACAAGATCCTCAAATTCGAGGGCGGCTATCACGGGATGAGCGATTATTCGCTGATGAGCCTCGCTCCAAAGCGGCCGGGCAACTTTCCGCAGCCGGTCCCTGACTCGGCCGGCATCCCGCGCAGTCTGCGCGATGAGATTCTGGTCGGGCCTTTCAACGATCTCGAGGTCGTCGTGAGCCTCGTGCGCGAGCATAAGAACGAGCTCGCCGGCATCATCGTCGAGCCGATGCAGCGTATCATCCCACCGGCTCCCGGCTTCCTCGAAGGGTTGCGCAAGATCACGGCGGAGAACGATGTAATCCTGATTTTCGACGAGGTGGTAACCGGCTTCCGTTTGGCCTATGGCGGAGCGCAGGAATACTACGGCGTCGTTCCCGATCTCTGCACGCTCGGCAAAGTAATCGGCGGCGGCTTTCCGCTCGCCGCGATCGCCGGACGAGCCGACATCATGGCGCATTTCGACCGCAACGCCGTCGGCGACGACGCCTTTCTGATGCAGGTCGGCACTTTGTCGGGCAACCCGGTCGCCGCCGCTGCCGGTCTAGCGACATTGCAGATCCTGCGGCGGCCGGGAGCCTATGAGCATTTGTTTGCGACGGGCCGGGAACTGATGGGAGCGCTTACCGACTTATTGAAGCGCAACGGGATTGCCGCCCAGGTGACCGGCGAGCCGCCGTTGTTCGATGCCGTCTTCACCGGCGAGCCGGTGCGCGATTATCGAGGCATATTGCGCGGCGATGCCGGCATCGCCAAGCGGTTCACTACGCTATTGCGCGAACGGGGTGTCCTAAAGGGCGAACAGAAATACTATGTCTCGCTAGCCCATACGGCGGAAGACGTGCGGCAAACTTGCGATGCCTGGGCTTCGGCGATCAAGGCCCTGAACTTTTCCTTGCCTTCGCGCTAAGCGGACTATCGGCCAGTGCGACTAACCCGTTTTTGTCGATTCATCCTCCAGGTGGTGTAATTCCTATCTCCGGGTCCGGCGGAGACGATCCTGGCTCCCTATTTCCTGCTTCTGATCTGACGGACAAGCCGTTTCGCAGTTCCTGGACGCTGCGCTCGGTACTCTTTTGTCGTTTGGTAAGCTCCCCGAGCTTGCCTTCATCTTCCTGAGCAAGCTGTTTCACACGCTCGATTTGTTCGAAAAGCTTATTGCCAGTGGTTTCCAGCGCGGTGCTACGTGACTCCACCTGCATCAGCACTTTGTCCGCCCGATTGAGCAATTGGTCCGCTCGATCGGCCGCTTTACGGGCATCCTCCAACTTGGAGATACCGAACAGGCACAAAATCAACAGCAGGAGCGCCACTGGCGCTGCAACAAACAAACCGAATGCCTTCGACCAGGTGAGCAGGCGGTCCGCGACCTTGGTCGCCAACTCGACTTCGACGACGGCCTTCTCCTTGGTTTGCTTTTCTAATGCGCTCGCGACCATTGCGTCGACCATCTCGGGATCGAGACCGCCGACAGTCGGCGATAGACGGGTGGATGTGATGAAATGTCCCATTGCGACACGCAACTGCTCAGGGGAGAGCAGCGCGATAACTTCGGAAACAACATCTGGCTTAGGCGGGCCTGCCTGAGCCGGCCAATAGAGGCGATTTAGAGCGGCGATCTGGCTGTGATCTAGCCCTAAGTCGTCGGCATGCGACAGTGTGATTTCGACGAGCGCCCTGGCTCGCTTCGGTGATCCAGCTTTCATTCGTGAAGCGTACCATGGCTGCAAATGCTCGCAACCGCACGTACAGCTACCGGACATAACGTGCACCTTACGAGATCACGTGCGAGAGCGCCGACCTTTTGATTGGGGGCGATCTGACGGCTTCGCGGCCGCTCCGCGGCGGCATGGAAATGATGCGCCCAGTTTGATGCATTGCTACCAGGCGGCCCTCGACAGGCGAATCGAAGCATTCCATTGGTCGTCGACGGCGAGATGCTCAGTCGGCGATCGAGGTCTCATCGACCGCAAACCGCCTGCGCTTACCGAAGCCCCTGTGATAATGGCGACATTGTCACCCTGCTGCTCGAGGGGATCGACGCGATCGCCGGGAATGCGCGTTGCGAGGACGACCGGAACGGGCTCTTTGCCATTGCGCTTTCCCTGAAGCAGGAGAGCGATACCCGATTAAATCGTTCCCGCGACCGCGACCAGGTGGAGCGGGCTTACGCATCTGATCCGCACCGCGAAACCTGCCGCCTGCACGGTTAAAAGAGGGCCGAGCCCAGCACGAGGCCGAGAACAAGCAGGATGACGAAGATCGCGATAAATATGATGAACAACAGT
>JBARIB010000735.1:0-2183 GCA_049799535.1 Allostellaceae bacterium
GGCGCAAACCGAGGCCGGGCCGGTCGAACCGCTTGCCGGTGTGCGCCGTGCGATGGCCGTCAATATGGCGCGCTCGCATGCCGAGGTGGTGCCTGCGACAGTGTCGGACGAGGCCGATATCGAGGCCTGGGCGGCGGGGTCGGACATCACGATCCGGCTGGTGCGGGCGATCGTGGCAGGTTGCGACGCCTCACCCGGGCTCAATGCCTGGTATGATGGCCGCACGATGGAGCGGCGCCTTCTTAAGCAGATCGATCTCGGTGTCGCCGTCGATACAGAGGACGGGCTCTTCGTGCCGGTATTGCGCAACGTCGCTGGACGCGACGCTGCCGATCTGCGGCACGGCATCGAAGCGATGAAAAAGGACGTGCGCGCAAGGACAGTGCCAGTTGCCGAACTGCGCGGCCAGACCTTCACCTTGTCAAATTTCGGCATGTTCGCCGGCCATTTCGCCGCACTGGTAATCGTACCGCCGCAGGTCGCGATCCTCGGCGCCGGGCGCATTGTCAAGCGAGCGGTGGTTGCCGATGGCCGGGTCGCGGCGCACCGCATCCTGCCCTTGTCGCTGACCTTCGATCACCGTGCGGTCACCGGCGGCGAGGCCGCCCGCTTTCTCAAAGCCGCGATCGAGGACCTCGAAAAGCCGCAATAGCGATGCCGCTCATACGGCTCTTGCTGAATGTCTTGTGGATCATCACCGGCGGCGTGTGGATGGCGGCATTGTGGTTATTGGCCGCTATCATCATGGTGATTACGATCGTCGGAATCCCGTGGGCGCGGGCCGCCTTCAACATCGCCGTCTACACCTTCCTGCCGTTCGGCCAGAAGGCGGTTAATCGCGCCGAATACACTGGGCAGGAGAATGTCGGGACCGGTCCGCTCGGCACTTTAGGCAATTGGATATGGCTCGTGCTGGCGGGATGGTGGCTTGCTCTCGCGCACTTGATCGTCGCGATTGGCCTAGCAATCACAATCATCGGCCTGCCCTTCGCTTGGGGGCATTTGAAGCTCGCCGGAATCGCGCTATGGCCGATCGGCAAGATAATTGTCCCGATCGACCAGCGCCAAATGGCGCGTTAGTCTAGCGGCCCGTTGGCTCTCGCCGCACGATTTCTTTGGCCAGCGTCTTAAGTTTGGCGAAGGCAACCGCCGGACCATCTCCGCGTTTAAGCTGCGAGCGCGAGATCCCGCAATCGACCCGGCGATATCGGTATATTTCGTAACTGCCCGCCGCGCTCACAAAAAGGAGAGCACGTTATGGCATTCAAGGTACAGGTCGGCCCACCGCAGATCTCCATCCACCAAGGGCAGACCGTGCTGGTCAGCGAGCAGGATGGACAGATCAACTGGCCGAGCGACAAGGGTCTCTACTTCTTCGACACGCGCGTCATCAGCAGTTGGGCCATCTACGCCAACGGTGAACCTTGGGAGCTACTGAACGGCGGCGCCATCACCTACAATGCATCCCGCGTATACCTCACTAATCGCTCCTTCCTCACCGAAGATGGTGCCATCCCGCCGCGCACGCTGGGCCTCACCGTCAGCCGATCGATCAGCGGCGGCGTACACGAAGACCTTGATATCACCAACAATAGTATGAAGCCCGTGCAGTTCCAGCTTGAAATAGCGCTGCGCTGCGATTTCGCAGACATCTTCGAAGTCAAGTCGGGTCGGATTGTACGCCGTGGCCGGATCACCACGCAGTGGTCCGAAGCGCACCAGCATCTGCGCACCACCTACTGCAACGGTGATTTCAGCCGTTGGGTGACGATTTCCTCGCACGGGCCGGCAAAGGCAGTATATGCCAACGGCCGGCTCAGCTTTGAGGTAGCGCTTGAACCAGCCGCGGCATGGCATTGCTGCCTTCTCTATACACTGACAGACGGCGATCGGCATTTTGATCCTTCGACTTTCTGCATCGGAGACAGTCACAAATCGCACCATGCCGAGACCATGGCGGACTGGCTAAAGAACGTCCTCAAGATCGAGACGAGCAACGAGGAATTTTACCGCCTTTTTCGCCAGGCACTAGAGGACATGGCCGCGCTCCGCCTGCCGCTCGCGGGCACAGATCACATGGTCTTTCTGCCGGCCGCCGGACTGCCATGGTTCATTGCTCCATTCGGACGCGATAGCCTCATCGTGTCGCTGCAGAATACGCTGATCTATCCCGAGTTTGCCCG
>JBARIB010000736.1:0-5285 GCA_049799535.1 Allostellaceae bacterium
CGGCACCACCGCGTGGATCACGTTTCACAAGACGGTGGGCCTGCTGTCGCAGCACTTCCGCTGCATCCTGATGGACCTGCCGAACTTTTCGAAGACGGGCCCGATCATCTACCGCGAGGGGGTGCACGCCGTACAGGCGCGGACCGCCGTCGCGTTGCTCGACGCCCTCGGCATCCAGCGGGCATACTGGGTCGGCAATTCGCAGGGCGGGCAGTCAGCGATGGTGGCGGCCATCACCTACCCCGAGCGGGTCCAGAAGTTCGTGATGGGCGGCTCGCATATCGGCACCGGCGGCGACCGGTACCTCTTGGCCAATCGCCCCTCGGAGGGCAGCCGGGCCACCCGCCAGGCCCTCGACGACCCGAGCCGCGAGAACATCCGCCGCTACCTGCGCGTGCACATCGAGGACGAGAGCCTGGTGACCGACGAACTGGTGGACTACATCCACCGGGCGCACACCTGGTCACAAGAGTTCATCGAGGCACGTCGGCAATCGGTGAGCCTGTCGCACGACTACACACAGGACCTCGCCGGCATAAAGGCGCCCGTCCTCTTGATCCACGGGCGCTATGACCGGATGGTGCCGTTCGAGGTCTCGATCGCGATCCTCAACCACATCGCCGACTCGCGCCTGGTACTGCTCAACAACTGCGGGCACTGGCCGCCGTTCGAGAAGCCGGCGGAGTGGACCGCGCAGGTCCTCGCGTTCCTGCAGGGCTACTGAGAGGGATGCAGCTGCATAAATGCCGCCGTCGCCTTGGCTGCCCGCCGCTCGGCCTCGGCTGGCTTGGGGGTCGCGGCAACCCCCAGCAGCAAGCCCACCATCAGGTCCTCCCAAAGAAGCCCTAAGTATTGCGCCGCCATCGCCGTTGGCTCTCCTGGGGCAATGAGCCCGGTTGATTGGGCACTCGCCAATAATTCGGCGAGCGCGCCGCGTGCCGCATCTCGGCCGGCGACATCGAGTGCTTGGGCTATCTCAGGCGAGCGTGTCGCCTCGGCGATCGCCAAGCGGAACGTGGCGATCACCGATGGGTGGGACACCTGACGCACCAGATTGGACGCAAAGCTGGTAAGCGTCGACGCAAGCATCTGCCGGGTTCGTGGGGTAGGCAGGTCCGGCGGCAGGCGCATTCGCCCGGCGCGGCTCTTGATGCAGGCGACGAGTACCGCATGCTTGCTGCTGAAATTCGCATAGAGATCGCGTTTCGAGATTTTGGCGCGCCTGGCGATTTCGAGTGTGCTGGTCTCGGCATAACCGTCTTCGGTGAACGCCTTGAATGCGGCGCCCAGGATGCGGTCTTGCATCGGGTGTTCGGACGAGGACTGATCGGGGATGACGGATTTGTTCATGACCTATCTTGCTTTGGTACCCGCCCGTACCCTAATTGAAGGTACGGACAGGTACCCAGAGCTTGCACGGAGTTCCCCATGAGTGTCCAGGCTTCCCGGTCCACGGCTGTCGAAATTCGCGAGACCGCCCGGCGGCGCGGCGGGGTCGCCACCGCCCACCCCTCGGAAACGCCGAGGGAAGCTTGGCTGATCGTCGCTCTGTTGTTCCTGTTCATGCTGATCAATTTTGCCGACAAGGCGGTGATCGGGATCGCCGCCGTGCCGATCATGAAGGAACTTCAGCTCAGCCCGCGCCAGGTCGGATTGATCGGCTCGAGCTTCTTCCTGTTGTTTTCGGTTTCGGCGGTCGTTACCGGCTTTATCGTCAATCGGGTGCAGACGCGCTGGGCGTTGCTGACCATGGGCCTCGTCTGGGCGCTGGCCCAGTTTCCGATGCTCGGGACGGTCGGGTTCGCGACGTTGATCGCCTGCCGGGTCGCCCTCGGCGCCGGCGAGGGACCGGCCTATCCGGTGGCGCTGCACTCGGCCTACAAATGGTTTCCCAACGAGTTGCGCACATTGCCCACCGCGATCATCGCGCAGGGAGCCGGCATCGGGATCATGGTGGCGCTGCCGCTGCTCAACTGGGTCATCGTCAATTATTCCTGGCACTGGGCCTTCGGTGTGCTCGGCTTCGCCGGGCTCGCCTGGGCGGCGGCGTGGCTGGTGCTTGGCCGCGAGGGTTCGCTGACCGCCGCCACCGCGAAGAATGCGGCGCCAACACCGCCAAGGATCGCCTATGGACGCCTGCTGCGCAGCCCGACGATCATTGCCGCGTGGTGCGCGAGTTTCGGCGCCCAGTGGGGGTTGTCGCAAGCCCTGACTTGGCAGGGGGCGTTTCTGATCAAGGGGCTGGGCTTTGCACAGGGCTCGATCGGCCTGCTGGGCGCGCTTCCGGCGGGGGCCAGTGTGATCCTGGTAATTGCCGCCGGCTGGTGGTCGCAACGCCTGCTCACTCGGGGGGTGCCGAGCCGGGTGGCGCGCGGGATCTTCGGCGGCGCCTGTGTGGCACTCGGCGGCGCGGCGCTGGCGATCATGCCGTATGTCCCGGGCGTTGCCGCCAAGATCGCCCTGACAACGATCGGGGTGGCGCTGCCTTCGGTCATCTACGTGATCGGGAACGCCGTCGTCAGCGAAATCGCGCCGGTCGCTCAGCGCGGCGCTATGCTCGCCATCGGTACCGCTGTCAGCACCTCGGCCGGGCTTTTGGCCCCCTACGTCATGGGCAGCGTCGTCGAGTCGGCGGCGACCCCACTCGACGGCTTCAACACCGGCTTCATGATCTGTGGTGTGATCATGCTGATCGGCGGCCTCATAGGGATGGCGCTGATTCGCCCCGAACGCGAGACAATCTGGTGGGGGAGCCAAATGCCAAGGGCGGCAATCAAGTCTGCTTGACGGAGCGATTGCCCCGCTTCCGACTTTCGTTGCTGACGGTGTGTAGTCTCCCTCTTCCTGCCAGTGGGGCGAGGGAGCTACTGGCGTGGCGCCCGCGTCGCCATCGTGATCGTTTTTGTTGCAGGCTCCTTGGGTGGCATCTCAGGGCGCGGCGAGCTCGGCGCTCGCGGCGAGTGCTAGGGTTCGGTCACGCCGGCGGCTGCGCCGCTGAATCGCGATCAGCGCGGCGAGGCTGAGGAGCGCGGTGAATATCAGGTAATAGCTCGGCGACAGCGGGTTGCCGGTCCGGGCGATCAGCCAGGTCGCGATGAGCGGCGCGAAACCGCCAAAGATCGTCACGCTGATACTATAGCTCAAGGACACGCCGATCGCGCGGGTCTCGACCGGGAACTGTTCGGCCATCAGCGACGGCAGCACACCGCTGTAGCCGGCCTTGACCCCCTGGAGCCACGCGACCGCGACGATGCAGGCCACGAGCGACGGCCACGCGACCATCAGATAGAAGGCCGGGTAGGCGGTCAGCACGAACAGCGAGGACATGATCACCATGATCCGCGGGCGGGCCGTCTTGTCGGACCAGTGACCGGCGAGCGGGCAGCCGATCGCCAGGATCAGGCCGCCGACCAGCGTTGCGACAAAGCCGGTATATTCCGGCAGATGCAATTGCTTGATCCCGAAGGTCGGAATGTAGAGCATCAGGTAAAAGGAGCTGTTCGAGATGATCGATATGCCGAGCGCCAGCAGCACCGGCAGCGGATGCCGTCGCAACAGGTCGGTGAGCGGAACGGTAGGAGGCTTCTCGGTTTCGATGAATTCCGGCGTGTCGACGACCTTCGAGCGGATATAAAGACCGGCCGGCCCGATCAGCATGCCGAAGAAATAGGGGATCCGCCATCCCCAGTCGACCAATTGCTGGTGGTCCAATAAGATCGTCAGGGTGACACCGAACACCGAGGCGAGAGCGGTGATGATGCCGCCGGTGGCAAATTGCCAGCTGGCGCTGAACCCGCGCCGTGCGCCGCCATGCTCGGCGAGGAAGGTGACGGCGCTGCCGTACTCGCCGCCGACCGAAAATCCCTGTAAGAGCCGCGCGATCGTGATGATGATCGGCGCTGCCAGGCCAATCGTCGCGTAGCCCGGCGTCACCGCCATCAACGTCGTGCCGATCATCATCAGCGCCATCGACAGCAAGAGGCCAGCTTTGCGGCCGGCGCGGTCGGTATAGCCGCCGACGACGATCGCACCCAACGGCCGCACGAGATAGGCAAGGCCGAAGGCGCCAAACGTGACGAGCAAGGACACGGTTGGGTCGCCGGTCGGAAAGAACACTTGCGCAAGCGTGACGGCGAAAAAGCCGTAGACGACGAAGTCGAACCATTCGAACACGTTGCCGATCGTTGCGGCGACGATCAGCCGGTTCATTGAGGGCGGCTTCGGGAGCACGGCGTTGGGAATTGTGTCGGCGGTCATGTGCGGGCCTCCCAGGCGTGATTGTCGTGGCGTTCATTCGCCTGCCGGCCGCCTCTGACATATTGCCCAAAGGGCTCGAGCCGACATCCCCCTTTTCCGGGTGGTTGCGGGCAGCTTGGCCCATTCGAGGGATTGAGGCAAAGACAAATCACGCAGCGCGCGGGCAGCCGGCCCGCACCGCCAGGCCCTGGACGACCCGAGCCGCGAGAACATTCGGCACCACCTGCGCGTGCACATCGACGACGACCTCGTGCTGTTCGACAATGCGGGCATTGGCCGCCGTTCGAGAAGCCGGCCGAGTGGATCGTGCACGTCCTCACTTCCCGCGAGGCTCCTGACAGTGTAGAGTTTCCCTCGCCCCGCTTGCGGGGAGAGGGCCGGGGTGAGGGGCGAATCTGTTAAGCAGAAGGTCTGCGACGTTGCGGGGCAAGGATCAACGGCACGCTGAGCGTGCGCGGTCGTTACGGCGCTCACTTACGCCAGCAGAGTTCGCGTTGTGGACACGCCTTCGCAGCCGGCAACTCGGCGGCTTCAAATTCGTCCGCCAGGAGCCGATCGATCGATACTACGTCGACTTTGTTTGCCGCGAGCGGCGCTTAATTATCGAACTCGATGGCGGCCAGCACTCGGAAAATCCCAAAGACGAGCAGCGTGACAGCGCGCTATGCGCTCTCGGTTATCGCGTGATCCGCATCTGGAATAACGATGTCGTTGAGAATCTAGACGGGGTTCTCCAAATGCTGCTTGCGAGCTGGGAAAATAGCCCCTCACCCCGGCCCTCTCCCCGCAACCGGGGCGAGGGAGATATTTGGCGTGACCGAGCCGCGAGAACATCGCGCACTACCTGCGCGTGGGCATCGACGACGAGAGCCTGGTGACCGAGGCTGGTGGACCACATCAACCGGGCGCACGTTTGGTTGCTCGGGTTCATCGAGGCGCGCCGGCAATCGGTGAGCCTGCCGCACGGCGACACACAAGACCTCGCCGGCATCCAAGCGCCCGTCCTCTTAATCCACGGACGCTACGAC
>JBARIB010000737.1:0-1592 GCA_049799535.1 Allostellaceae bacterium
CAAGGGGACACGGTGGCACCAGGTGCTGCTGCTCTTGGCAACCTACCGGCTGCTGGCGCCGGGTAGCGAGTGGCACCTGCATCGCCAATGGTTCGAGCGCAGCGCGATGGCCGACCTGCTGGGCGAGGATGCCGGGCTGGCGGAGATCCACAAGCTCTACCGCTGTCACGATCGGTTGCTCGAACACAAGCAGGCGCTGTTTGACCATCTGGTCGGACGCTGGCGCGACCTGTTCAATATCAACTTCGACGTCCTGCTCTACGATCTGACGAGCACCTATTTCGAGAGTGATCCGCCGTTCCCGGAAGGCGACAAGCGTCGGCACGGTTATTCGCGCGACCACCGCAGCGACTGCGTGCAAGTGATCATCGCGCTGGTGGTCACACCCGAAGGGCTGCCGCTCGCCTATGAGGTGCTGTCGGGCAATACTGCCGACAACACGACGCTGCGCGGCTTTCTCGATCGGATCGAGCGGCAGTACGGCAAGGCGCGCCGCATCTGGCTGATGGACCGCGGCGTACCAACTGAAGCGGTGCTGACCGAGATGCGCGCCGCCGAGCCGCCGGTGCAATATCTGGTCGGCACGCCAAAGGGGCGCCTGACCCGGCTGGAAAAGGCGCTTGTCGCCAAGCCCTGGCAGGACGCCCGGCCAGGTGTGCAAGTCAAGCTGCTGCCGCAGGACGGCGAGCTCTACGTCTTCGCCCAGAGCGCCGATCGGGTTGCCAAAGAACGGGCGATGCGCCGCCGCCAGCTGAAATGGCTGTGGGGACGGCTCAAGCAACTCGCCGGCATGAAGCTCTCCCGCGAGGAGTTGCTGATGCGCCTCGGCGCCGCGCGCAAGCAAGCCCGAACGGCTTGGCGTCTGATTGCGATCGACGTCGCCGCTGACAGCGCTACGCTCAGCTATCGCCTCGATCGCGCCAAGCTGCGCCGGGCCCGGCGGCGCGAAGGTCGATATCTGTTGCGCACCAATCTCACCGATGACGATCCGGCGCGGCTGTGGGGCTTGTACCTGCAGCTCGTCAGCGTCGAGGAGGCGTTCAAGAACCTCAAAGGTGACCTCGCCATCCGGCCGATCTTTCACCAGGACGAGGCGCGGATCGAGGCGCATATCTTCATCGCCTTCCTGGCCTACTGCCTCCATGTCACGCTCGCCCGCCGGCTGCACGCCCTGGCGCCAGGCCTCACGCCGCGCAGCGTCATCGAAAAGTTCGCCGCCGTGCAGATGATCGACCTGCATGTCCCCACGACCGACGGCCGCGAACTGCTGCTGACCCGCTACACCGAGCCGGAGCCCGAACTGGCACTCCTGCTCGACAAGCTCAAATTCGTCCTACCCGCCCAACCGGAGCCCAAAATCAGCGCCGCTCAGATCGCACCGTCATCCCCGGCGTAGTGAAGACCTTCCAGGGTCCGATCCAAGGATATCAGCCACTTACCTCGCTCAACCTGGCCCAATCGGCCAAGATGGGCTAGCTCCGATTGCAATCCCGCGCGGCGGGACTTTTCAGGCCAGCCGGGCGCCTGAGACGAGATAAGCGCCTCAATATCGAAGCGATAGGTCATGGAGCAGATCCAAGGCACCACAGTGC
>JBARIB010000738.1:0-4311 GCA_049799535.1 Allostellaceae bacterium
CCTCTCCGGTCTGTGGGAAATTTCCGAAGAGACCCCTTATTCCGGCTATTTTCGTCGGGGCAGTCGCGCGCTCGCTGTCGGACGCTATTCGACCTGCTGCACGGAGACGCGGCGCGGCCACGAACGCTCACTATCCTTGGTCGGCAAGCTCTTCCCCACCGACGACCCAGACCACACCGAACCGCTCCGCACTGCCAATTTCATTACCCAGCAAGATTTGGGCGGCAACCGAACGGATTACATAAACGACGCCGAACTCCGCAACGCCCCAGACACTACGAGCTGGCGCCGCGGTCTTGGGGCATCGATTCTGGCGGTCGAAGCGGTCCTCTTCCGCCAGACCGATAAGGAGCCAACGCAGCGACAACTCTATCAGATCGCCGAACTCGGTAAGCCGGACGACGAACCTACGCGAGCGCCCCAGTTCATGCGTCTCCTCGTCGATGCCGAACAGCCCAGAATCCCCGGCCATGCACTGGACTTCCGCGACGAAATTATGGCGCAGAGTTATGACCAGGGTGATCCCACCCCAAAGCGCATATTGACCTTTCACATCGAGGTGACGGACGAAGGCTCAACGCATGGGCCCGATTTCTTCCAGCGGCGCAAATTCGGCCAATGGACGCGTATTGGACGCCTGGTCTTCAGTGAAGCAGTTGCATCTTACAATGGCGACTTTGTCATTCACTTCACCCATCCTACCTGGCGCGACAATCGGAATGATCCATCGACGGCAACGCGCGTCAACGAGCGAAAAGTACGTTAGGTCTGTAGCAATCACACGCCGCTGTTCCGCGCTATGAAATCCAGTGTCGCTTGGGCGCAGCGCTCGGCGTGACTCGCGGCGACGTGGTAGGAGTTGCCGGGCAGCACCAGCAGGTCGGAATTCGGGATCTGCTGCTGCCACGCCCGCGTCTGGTCGACCGAGGCAAGGCCGCTCCCGTCGGTGGTGATGACGAGGGTAGGGCAGTCGATTTTCGGCACGTCCGTGCGGATATCGGCGCAGGCGATCGTCTTCATGAAGCCAATCTGAGTCGAGACCGCGGTGCGGCCCATGAATTTGATCCACCACTCGACGCCCTCCGGCGGAAACTCACCGCCGAGGCGACCCGCCATCGTGCGCCGTGCCCAGTGCTCGACACCTCGGGTCTCGAATTCCTCAGCCAGTTCGGGGGCGCGCTCGGCAGCGCCTTCGCGCATCGGCGGTGGGGTACCCACCACGGTCAAGGTGATGACCCGCCCGGGGCGGCGCGCGGCAAAGGCCCGAGCAATCGTGCCGCCGATCTTGGCGCCGACCAGATGGAAGCTGCCGACCTCGAGCCTGTCCATCAGCCGAATGAAGTCGTCGATCAGCAGATCAAGCGTCCACGGGAAATCGCGCGGCATCGGCGACGAGGCGCCGAAGCCCCGCATGTCCGGGCGCACCACGCGATAATGACGGGCAAGGGTCGGAACCCAGCCGTACCAGGCGCCGCCGCTTTCGGCATTGCCATGCAATAAAAGGATCGTCTCCGGCCGGCGCCACGGGTCAGTGAAGTCGTCGACTTCGTAATGCATGTTCAGCTCAGGGCTGGGCTGGAATGTCGGCATCGCGTCCTCCTCGAAAGCGCAAAACCTAGCTCGGCTTTGGTGGACCTCCTAGGAGGATCTGTGCTGGTATGAGTGGAGCCGGTGCCTAAAGGAGGAGAAAAGCATGATCGAGGAATTGTTGCCGCACGCCGAGCGGGTCGCGGCAAAGCTCAAGGCCCGCGGCGAAACCATCAGCATCGCCGAATCCTCGACCGCGGGGCTGATCTCGGCGGCGCTGTTGGCGATCCCCGGCGCCTCGGCCTATTTCATGGGCGGCGGCGTCGTCTATACGCGGCAATCGCGGACCGCATTGCTCGATGTCACCGAGCAGGAGCTGACCGGGATTACCCCCTCGACCGAGGCTTACGCATTACTGTTTGCACGCAAGATCCGCGGCAAGCTGGCGACTTCCTGGTCAGTCGGCGAGACGGGGACTGCCGGGCCGACCGGCAGCCGCTATGGCCACGCCGCCGGGCATTCCTGTATTGCGGTCATTGGCCCCAATGGCGAGAGCTCGATCACGGTCGAGACCGGCAAGAGCGACCGGGTCGACAATATGCGCGCGTTTACGATCGCGGCCCTGGATCTGCTGGAAAAGGGGCTCGCCTGAAGCGGCGCGTCACTGGAGGTCGGCGACTTGACGTGGGCGGTAGATTGCGACGTGCTCGATGCGGGCGATCGGGGTCTTTCGGTTGGCGTAGACCAGCACATCGAGCTCGACGAAACGGTGGCTCTTGCGCTCGTAATTGGCGGTGACATCGGCGCGAGCCGATAATTCATCGCCGATCCGGGCCGCAGCGAAATGCTGCACTGTGCTGCCGACATGCATCCACGGCCCCAATACGACATTGTGGCGCAACGCCCAATTGCCGATATGCAAAATCGTGCCGGGGTGCACAAGGCCCTCACGCCCGTAGAGCGGCTCGCTCTCGCGGACCGTACGCAGATATTCCTCGGCGAACTCATCGGTGATCCGCAACGGGTTGATCGCAAAGCGGGTGCCGACTGCGAGTGTGCTTTCGTCGGCGGGCGGGCGCATTGCTGACGGCGGAGGCGGGGAGGGGGCTTCTTCCAAAGGACCCGGTGGCGCGCTCGGCGGGAGAGGCAGTGCGGCGCGGCCTGAGACGCACAGCTCGCCATGGCTTTCGATCTGCAATTCGAGCCCCGTCGCGCTCTCGGTCGCGGTGACGACGGCGATATCTCCGTCATAGACCGGCTTGATGAAGCGGCATTCGGCGGTGCCGCGCTCGAGCCAGGCACGACCCCAGCGCTGCACGGGCAGATGGGTCATATAAGCGTAGACATCGACCCCCGGCACGAGACCGCCGCGGAAGCCGAACCGGCGGGCGACCGCATCATCGTGGATCTTGTTCTCGGATTCTTTCGACGCGTTGAACGCTTCGACGCGGTAGGGGCCGAGATAGGGCTTTGCCAGAGATTCGGTCATGGCTCGAATTCCTCGCTTCGGTTATAAGCGGTGCCGATAAGCTCGCACTGCGGCGGCGTTTTCGCAATCCCGAGCCCGCTCCCCAAGGTCGCGCCCCGAGGTCGCTTATGGACACCCAGCTTCCCGAGTACGAACTGTACGCGATCCGCTACGCCGAGCGCGACGCCCGGCGGGCCGAGCATTTCATTGGCGGTGATCCGCATGACGGCCCGATGCCGATGGACTATTTCGTGTGGGTTGCAATAGGGCCGGACCGGACGGTCGTGATCGATACCGGATTTACTGCCGAGGTCGCAGCGGCGCGCAAGCGGCGGTTTCTGCGCTGCCCGATCGAGGCGCTGTCACTGGTCGGCGTCGACGGCAATGCGGTCAAGAACGTGGTCCTGACCCACATGCATTACGACCATGTCGGGAATTTCCACCGCCTGCCCAATGCGCAGTTCCATCTGCAGGAAACCGAACTGCATTACACGACGGGCCGTCATATGCGCCATCCGTTCCTCGCACGTTCCTTCGAGGTCGAAGATGTCGTCGGCATCGTACGGCTCAATTTCGCGCGGCGTGTCAAACTCTATAATGGCCCGGTCGAACTCGCTCCGGGCATTACGCTGCATCCGGTGGGCGGGCATACGCCGGGCATGCAGTTCGTGCGCGTCCATACCAGCCGCGGCTGGGTAGTCGTCGCCTCCGACGTTACCCATTACTACGAGAACATGCAGACGGGTCGACCCTTCACGGCCGCCTTCAATATCGGCGACATGCTCGAAGCTTACGAAACCTTGCGCGCGCATGCCGCGAGCCCGCACCACATCATCCCCGGACACGACCCGCTGGTCATGCGGCAATACCCGGCGCCACGGCCCGAGCTCGAGGGCATTGTCGTGCGGCTCGACGTGATGCCTCGGGAGTAGACCTCAAGCCGGGCGTTGCAGTACCGCGTTGAACAATTCGGTGCGGCGCTCTTCGAGATTGCGCGCCGAATTGCGAAACATCGCCTCCCAGTCATCGCCCAGGATCAGATGCGTCCCGAGCGGCGGCGGTGCGGTGGCAGCGGTTTGCGCGCGCCGCTTGGCTGACTGCAGCGCCTCTTGCGTCGTATCCTGCCAGGTCAGCACCCGAAATCCGACAGCCTCGAGTTTCTCGCGCGTGGCATCGGCAGAGTACAGAAAGCTGATGCTTGGTTCGCGCGCCCACTGCACCGGAAAATGTGGGGCGCCGCCCGGCCCGGCGGCGACCTCCTGCAGCGCGAGCTTGCCGCCCGGCTTCAGCACCCGCCGCATCTCACGATAGAGGCG
>JBARIB010000739.1:0-1901 GCA_049799535.1 Allostellaceae bacterium
CTTCCATGTAGTGCGTCGTGAAAAACACCGTCACCTGCTCGTCGCGGCTGAGCCCGCGGATAAATTCCCAGATCTGGTTGCGGGTCTGCGGGTCGAGCCCGGCGGTCGGCTCGTCGAGGAACAGGATGCGCGGCCGGTGCTGCAGGGCGCGGGCGATTTCCAGCCGGCGCTTCATGCCGCCCGAGAACCGTTTGACGTAGTCGTCGCGGCGCTCCCACAGGCCGACGAAACGCAGCAGCGCTTCGACGCGCTCGCGGCGCTCTACCCGCGGCACGCCGTAGAGGACGCCGTGGAGCTCCATGTTCTCGGCCGCCGTCAGCTCGTCGTCGAGGCTCGGGTCCTGGAACACGATGCCGAAGGCGCGGCGCACCAGCAGCGGCTCCTTGACCGGGTCGTGGCCGGCGATCAAGAGCCGCCCCACGCTCGGAGTGAGCACCGTCGTCAGCATCTTGATCGTCGTCGTCTTACCGGCGCCGTTGGGGCCGAGAAAGCCGAAGATGATGCCCGCCTCCACCGCGAACGAGATGTGGTCGACCGCGGTGAAGCCGTCGAAGCGCTTGACCAGATCGCGGGCCTCGATGATCGCGGCCGTCATTTTACCGACAATTCCCCTCGGCCGGGCCTGTCCATGTGATCCGCTTCCGTGTCGTCTCTATGGTCACCCTGAGCCGACCTACGCGGAGGCACTAATCTGTCAGATTTTACACTAGGAGCCCGCCTTAAAATGGCAGGGCAGAACGAATCAGCTCCCGTAAGAAGCCGAAAACGAGGTGCCAGCGGCGAGGTCGCGTCGATTCCGACCGTTCGCGCGACGACGAGGCTCGGCCCGGGTGGACCCTAAGCCGACCTTGACGGCAGCCGGGCGCGGATCACTAACCGCGATCACCTTGACGGCGATAGGCCGGCTGCCAAAGGTGTTGCTCGCGGTCAGGTGAGAAAGGAGACACCGATGCTGCCCCTGGTCCTCTCGTCCGACTCTCACGTGTTCGAACCGCCCGATCTGTGGCAGACCCGCATCGATGCGGCGTTCCGAGATCGTGCGCCGCGGATCGAGCGGATCGACGGCGGCGACCACGTCGTGGTCGAGGCGGATCAGATCCTCTCCGGGATCGGCCTGATCTCGAACGCCGGCGCGCGGTTCGAGGCCCCCGAGACCATCTCCGCCCAGGGGCGCTTCGAGGATGTGCACCGCGGCGGGTACGAACCCGAGCAGCACCTCGAGGACATGGCGCTCGATCGGGTGGCGGGCGAGGTCCTCTATCCCTCGCGAGGGCTCTTTTACTTCAAGGTGGCGGACCCGCCGCTGATGTCCGCCATCTTTCGCGCGTATAACGACTGGCTCGCCGAGTTCTGCCGTACCGATCCCGCCCGCCTCAAGGGCATCGCGATGATCAACCTGGACGACGTCGAGGACGGGATCACCGAGCTGGAGCGCGCCGCCCGCCTGGGCATGGCCGGTGCGATGATCACCGAGTATCCACTCGAGCACCGCCGTTACGACCAATCCGAGTACAAGCCGTTCTGGGCCGCCTCCGAGGCGCTCGATCTGCCGCTGAGCCTACACACGGCGACGCGACGGCAGGGCAGGATCCGCGGGGTGGGCGAGAAGACATTGCGCGACGCGAGCAGCCGCGCGACAAAGGCGTTCTAGCCGGCACTGTCGATGTGCGATTTGATCTTCTCCGGCGTCTTCGAGCGGCATCCCCGCCTCAGGGTGGCCATCGTCGAGTTCGAGCTGGCGTGGGCGCCCTACCTGCTCTCGACGATGGACTACACCTACCGCGAGCGCCATGGCGAGGCGATATACCGGTTCAAGAACGGCATGCTCCCCGAGTGACTTGTTCCATCGCAACGTCGTCTTAAGCTTCCAGGAGGACGCCATCGGCATTCGCCTGCGCGAC
>JBARIB010000740.1:0-2808 GCA_049799535.1 Allostellaceae bacterium
CAGCGGGGCCGGAGCGTTCCAGCGCTGGTTGCCTCGCGCTCTCCCGCCTTGTGCGTCCTTCCCTCTCCGCACCGGCGGCGGGAGGGCTGCGGTGAGGGGCTGTTGCCGCCAGCCCGTCGGCGATCCTGCCGAGCACCGCGCCGACCGGGACATTGGCGCCTTCCTCGACAAGAATTTCGGAGAGGGTGCCGGCAGCAGGCGCTGGCACCTCGAGCGTCACCTTGTCGGTTTCAAGCTCGGCGACCGGCTCGTCCGCGGCCACGGGCTCGCCTAGCCGTTTAAGCCATTTCGACACCGTCGCCTCGGTAATCGATTCACCAAGGCTCGGCACCTTGATCTCGGTCGCCATTTACGCTGCCAGCGCATCAGCCACGAGATCCGCCTGTTCCTCGACATGACGCTTGAAGAGGCCCGTCGCGGGAGATGCCGCCTCGGGGCGGCCGGCAAAGCGCGGCCGCTTCGAAGCGATGTCAAGCCCAGCGAGGACCTGCTCGATGCGCCGGTCGACGAAATTCCAGGCACCCGTATTCTGCGGCTCCTCCTGGCACCAGACGACCTCGGCATTCCGATAGCGTTGCAAGATTTTGCCAAGCGCATCGAACGGGAACGGGTAGAGCTGTTCGACCCGGACCAGCGCGACGCGATTGTCACCGCCATTTGCACGAGCCCTCAGCAGATCGAAATAGACCTTGCCGGTGCACAACACGACCCGGCGCACCGCATCATCCGCGGCAATCGCCTCGCTTTCGCCGATGACGCGGTGGAAAGAAGTGCCCGGCGCCATCTCGTCGAGACGGGCAGTAACCTCGCGAGCGCGCAACAGCGATTTCGGCGTGAAGACGACGAGCGGCTTGCGGAAATTGCGCCGGATCTGGCGGCGCAGGGCATGGAAATAGTTCGCCCCGCCGGTCAGGTTGCAGACCTGGATGTTGTCCTCGGCGCAGAGCTGCAGATAACGCTCGATGCGCGCCGAAGAATGCTCCGGCCCCTGACCCTCATAGCCGTGCGGGAGCAGCAGCACAAGGCCGCTCATGCGCAGCCATTTCGTCTCGCCCGAACTCAAGAACTGATCGATAATGACCTGCGCGCCATTGGCGAAATCGCCGAATTGCGCCTCCCACAGCACAAGGGTGCTCGGATCTGCGAGGCTGTAGCCGTATTCGAACCCGACTACCGCCGCTTCCGAAAGCGGGCTGTCGATGATCTCGAACGGCGCCTGCCCTGGGCTGATGTGATTGATCGGGATGTAGCGCTCCTCGCTCTCTTGATCGATCAGCACGGCATGCCGCTGTGAGAAGGTGCCGCGCCCGCTGTCCTGGCCGGACATTCGCACATGCGTTCCTTCGGCGCACAGTGAGCCGATCGCCAAGGCTTCGGCGGTGGCCCAGTCGATACCCTCACCCGCCTCGATCGCGGCGCGCTTGGCTTCGAGCTGGCGGGCGATCTTGGGATTGATGTGAAAGCCCTCCGGCACGGCCGCGAGCTGACGCCCGATGCTCTGCAAAACATCGCCCGCGACCCCGGTATCGCCGCGGCGGTCGTCCCCGGGGGCCTGTTCCAGCCCGGCCCAGGCGCCCAGCAGCCAATCCGCCTTGTTCGGCCGATAGCTTTTGGCTGCCTCGAACTGCCTCTCGAGTTCGGCAACAAAGCGGGTTGCCATCGCCTCGGCCTCTTCCCCGCTCAAGATACCCTCGTCAACGAGTTGCTCGGCGTAGATTTGCCGCGTTGTCGGATGGCGCGCAATCTTGCGGTACATCAGCGGCTGGGTGAAAGCCGGCTCGTCGCTCTCGTTGTGACCGTGCCGCCGATAGCAGAAAAGGTCGATCACGACGTCCTTTTTGAATTCCTGGCGAAACTCGGCCGCGGCCCGCGCCACTTCTACGACGGCCTCGGGGTCGTCACCGTTGACGTGGAAAATCGGGGCTTGGACGCCCTTGGCGACATCCGAGGGATAAGGGCTCGACCGGGCGGCCGACGGCGCCGTTGTAAAACCGATCTGGTTGTTGACGATGATATGGGTCGTGCCGCCAGTGCAGAACCCGACCAAATCTGAGAGTTCGAGCGACTCGGCGACGAGCCCCTGGCCGGCGACGGCGGCGTCGACATGCATCATAATGCCGGCCACTTGAGATCGCTCGCTGTCGCCGTGCTGGAATTGCTTGGCCCGCACCTTGCCGAGCACGACCGGGTCGACGGCTTCGAGATGCGACGGGTTCGCGGCCAAAGAGAGGTGAATGGTTTGTCCGCCGACCTCGCGGTCGCCCGAGGTGCCGAGATGATATTTGACGTCGCCCGAGCCCTGGACCTGTTCGGGATTGGTCGAATTGCCCTGGAACTCCGCGAAGATCGCGGCGATTGGCTTGCCGACAAAATTGGCGAGCACGTTCAGGCGGCCGCGATGCGGCATGCCGATCACGAACTCGCGGATACCGAACTCGCCGCCGCGGTGCAGGATCGCTTCGAGCGCCGGCATCAGTGATTCCGCCCCTTCGATACCGAACCGCTTGGTGCCTATGTAGCGCCGATCGAGAAACCGCTCGAAGGTCTCCGCCTGCGTCAGCGTTCGTAAAATCTCTTTCTTTTCTTCGGCGGACAAGAGCGGCCGGTTCTGTCCCTTCTCGAATTTTTCCTGGATCCACGCCCGCTCGGCTGGCACCTGAATGTGCATGTACTCGACGCCGACTGTACGGCAATAGGTTTCGCGCAGAATGGCGATGATTTCGCGCAAGGTGGCGCGTTCTCGACCGAGCTGATTGTTCAGAAAGATCTCGCGGTCGAGATCCGCTTCGGTAAAGCCGTAACTGCGAT
>JBARIB010000741.1:0-3948 GCA_049799535.1 Allostellaceae bacterium
TAAGGGCCCAAAATAGCGCCCTTACGCTTCCGATATCATCCACAAACACCCTGGAATCGTCGCTAATTCGCCAGCCGCCAGCAATCCCGCTTCAGAGACGGGTTCGCTCGTGACTCCCCCCTCCAGCAGGGAGTCAGCAACGAACTGTGTGCGTGCCGCTCAGAGAGGCGTGCGTCAGGCTACGATAGTTACTGCGCGCCGATAACCGGCACACTTCACGCTAGCTCAGGCTACCCAGTTGGCAGCCTGCAACCGGCTTCATTCGCTGGAGCAGCGTAGAGGTCGACGGTCAGGTCGCAATGGCCGGGTGTGAATCAGCATCGAACCGGGACCCTGCAGGATTCTTCGCTAGCCCTTTCATCAACGAGTCAGAACCACCGCACTGGTGGGGTCCCAATCGGCGCCGATCGGGACCCAACCCCGGAGCGAATCTGCAAAACAGCTCAATACTTTCAGTCAGTTTATCCGTGGGGTCCTGCCTCGGTGCTGAAACACACTATGGGGGATGAACTGATCTACCGATTTCTTTGCGTAACGGTCACTGTTTGTTTGGACCCGATCGTGACGCTGATCCACCGGTGAACACGGCGGACGAGCGATCGATCAGGTCTGCCGCGAAACGTTCGCTAAATCCCGAGAGGAAGCCGGTTAGGGCGGATACGAAAAGGAACAGGTAATCATGCACCGCGGTCAATGTCCCATTTTTCCCCCAAACCTGGTCGGCTGGGGTGAATGATTGTATTTTCGCAACCGTCTCCACTGGGCCATCATTGACGCCGGCGATTGTAATTATCCGCGATTGGAGAATGCAGTAGATAATTATTCCAAACATGGCCCCGATATAGGGTTTTATCAGATTCGTCAAATATAAAGGAACCAACCCCACCCGCTCTATCTCAGTTGTGTCCAATCGGAAGGCGATGCTGACCATGGCGCCAAGAAAAGCAAAACTCACCGTAGTCAGAAATTCCTTTCCCGCGAACCAGAGAAATGCCGGCAGCATATCGCGTGAGTCAACAACGTAATACAATGCGAGCAAACATAAAAATGATGCCAATGAGCACACAAGAGCAAAATAAACGGCGACAATCGGTGAGCCGTTGGTGATTTTATAAAACAAACCCGGGATACCACCACGCGCTTTGAGCAATGTATTGCCAATGTTAACAATCGCTCGTTCGGCAAAATCAACGTTGGGTTTTTCTGGCGATAGAGCTGGTATGATGGACCGTATTTGCGCGCTGACTTTATCAATCTCTGAGGATGACAGTTGGTCCATTAGCGCTGCAAAGCGGGATAGCACGATTTGCGCCTCAGTTGATCGTTCTTTGCTAACATTGGTGACAATCTCGTTTCGGATATCACCGACAAGCGCCATCAGTTCGTCTTGAGCCAAGTGGAGTCCACTCATCGAATCGACCTCCGCGTGGTCGCGTCCCGGTCGGGATCGCGAAAGATTCTGCGCGACCGACAACATAACGAACTTAATGTCTAACCGATGTGAGCCAGCTCACACTTGAGGGCTGCTGCATTCTCACGGTGAACCTGTGGTGTTACATAGCCCTGAGGCGCACCAGAAGCCCGGTCGCAGTAACGTCAGGCGCCTCGGCGAGCCAGCCGCGTATGTGCTCGCGCAGGTCCAAGATCACCAGCGGCAGCGTGCCCTTGGCGATCGTCAGCACGCCATCCCCGTGCCTTGGAAAAATCGGGCTCCACGGGCGAGGTTTTTTTGGGACACGGAACTGTACCGGCTCACCGGGGACCGTGCGGCTCGCCGAAAACCAGTTCGATGACGGCCAGTACTCGCTTCAGCAGGCGATCTACATCGCTCGGCCGAGCAAGCGAATTGCTGGAGTTGCGCGTCGCCCGCGATCTCGGCCGCTCTGGGGCGAGTAGGGCCGCCGCGCCCAGGCCCGCGATCTGGTGACATCGGGCTACGGCCGGTTCACGTCGAGCTTGCGATCAAGTGAAATCTTCTCGGGGTAACCCGGCTGCGGAGATTGTGCTCTTGAAGCGTTGCTCTCTGTCATTTCCACCTCCAAGCAATGCGCCGCCGCCCGGGGATACTCCGGTCCAACTCGAAACTTTAGATGCCTCCCCAGCTGTAATGATCGGCCGTTACCCAACTTCTTGGGCTGACGCGCCCCGGCCAGCAAAAACCCGCTGTGCGAGCGCGCACCTGGTTGGGGGCTATTTTATTTCGGCGAATAGTGTGGCGCTGCCGGGAACTCTCGGTCCTTGCTGGGGATCAGATCATAAGGCAGCGCGAAGCCGGGCATTGCCTTGAGGCGAGCGGCCCAGGCTTCTAGATGGGGCCAATGCCCCATCTCGAACCCGCCCTCGGCCATGAACACCATGCGGCCCCAGCAGCCGATATCCGCGATCGTGCACTCGTCGCCGACGAGAAAGGGCTGGCCCTTCATCGCATTGTCGACAAACGACAGCGCCGCCTCGGCCCGTGGGCGGAATTCGGCAATGACCTCGTCGTGCATCTTGCGGAACCGTGCCGAGTGACGCACCCGCGCGACCGCGGTGATGTGGTCAGCCTCCCACGACAACCACTCCCGTGCCCGCCAACGCTCTTGTTTAGTCCGCCCCTCGAAATACCCGGTCGTACGCGCCAGATAGTCAAGGATCACGTTCGACTGCAGGATGGTTAGTCCGAGGTGCCGCAATGACGGCACGACACCCCAACGGTTGATCGCCAGGTACTCGGGCGTGCTTTGCACGCCAATCTTCAGGTTGACGGTGCGGAACGAAAACGGCAGTCCGGCCAACGCCAAGTACAGCATCGGCTTGTAGCTCGAACTCGAGGTGAAGCTGCCGTAGAGGGTCAGAGACTCCTCGCTAATCGGCGCCCCGATCATTCCCTAAGCCGGCTCCTTTACGTGAGTGGCGCGCATAAGGCGCACGGCCTCTGGATCGCCCATGATTTCGGCGCGGGCATTCTTTAAGAAGACCTCGTATTCCCGCGCCATCTCCGGCGACACGACCTCGATCATCAGCCGGTTTTCAAGCCAGAACTCGATGACATGGAAAAAAGGCTTACGGCCCCGCATGCCGCGGCCGAAGGTCTTGGCACGCCAGCCCTCGCGCGCTCCGATCGCCTCGATCTGCTCCGGCTGCAGCGGCACCGAGAGCAGGACGTGGAACGGCCAGGTCTCCAGCGGCGACGCGTTGTCGCCGAAGACGACCTGATCGTCATTCTTCGGGATATCGAGCGTCGCCCGTTGGGGATAGACCTCGATCATAGTTCCGTGCGCGTCGCCGCTCGCTGCCATAAAGGCGCCCTCCAGGGGTCCGAACGGATAGCACTTGCCGCCCATCAATTCGGCGAGCACCTCCGCGACGTGCTGCGGCTCACGCGCGGTATCGATACGTGGTGGATCATTGACATCCTCCTATGCGCCACGAGCGGCACTGCGCCAAGGGCCGGGTTGAGAGCCCGAAGACGGCGCGAGGATACTCCGCTGCAGCCCGTTTGAGCAACGTGTCGGGTGGCGCACTGGAATGTGTCTGGCGTGCGCCACTAGAGCGGCAACCGTACCTGACCGACCCGACGTGCGGGGCTGTTTTCGAAGACGTAATCGAATGGCGATTTCCACCCGCGCCCCTACAGACAGAGCCCCGACAAAGATCGGTTGTGCGGCAGCACTCGCCGATTCGCGACGCCTGGAGCACCGGCAGCTCGGCGCCGATTCCGGCCGTTCGCTGCGACAGACTCGTAGTTCATCCTCCTGGGGTTTATATGTTAGTCTAACACCGAGCCGTGTGTTAGTCTAACATCCCGGGCCTGGCCGCTCCCGACCTCGGTAATTACAGCCGCCACCTTCATCGCTCTTGTAATTACAGATTACAGCCGCCACCATCATGTAATTACGATGAAACCGCCTGTATGCCGATTCTGCAAAGCGGCCCATTGGGTTCCTGCCTATCTCACAACCTAAG
>JBARIB010000742.1:0-8022 GCA_049799535.1 Allostellaceae bacterium
CGTCATCGGCTGGGCGATGGCCGATCATCTCGGCGCCAGCCTGGCGGTGGCGGCGCTGGTCATGGCGCTGACGGCGCGCCGGCCGTCCTGGGGCAGCCTGGTCCACCATTCCGATCGCGGCGTGCAGTACGCCTGCGCCGAGTACACCGGCCTGCTCGACGCCCACGGGATTGCCGCGAGCATGAGCCGGGTCGGCAATCCCTACGACAATGCCAAGGCCGAGCGCTTTATGAGGACCCTGAAGAGCGAAGAGATCGACGGCACGCTCTATCGCGATCACCGCGATGCGGCAGGCCACATCGGCGTCTTCATCGACCAGGTCTACAACGCTCAGCGCCTGCACTCTGCGCTGGGCTATCAAACGCCCGTCGCGTTTGAGGCCGAGCACCGCGCGCGGACCCTCGCCGCCGCATCTCTCATCACGGGGGGTTTTCAAGGCATGCGAAAATCTACGGTGATGCCCGATGACCAGCCGCAACCGACGCTCTGAACGGCAACGCCGGCGAGCATCGCCCGCCGGCGTCGGCCGCATCGCCGTGAGTTTCCGGCCGGCTATTCCTCGGCGGGTTGCTCCCCAGCAGAGCCCGCTTCCGCTTCGCCGGCCCCGCCAGTGTACGTCCGTCGACCATTCCGGCACAATCACCGCCGGTCAACCTGTCCTCATTTTCCGTGTCTCACTCATGGGGTGCAGTTCATCACGGCTAGCTGTTTTTGCTGTTATTTGCAGCAAATTATCAGCCATCGAGATCTCGTTTGCGCAGAAATCCTGAGCCGGCGACGGTTCTGCGAACGAAAAAAACAGCTGAGCCTCACTGTTTTGCACTGCCTTTGTGAGAAATGGCCAAGAATGGCCTGGGCGGCGCTGCCGCCGGAAGCGGTTTCAGCGGGTTGGCCGGTGAGATCTGCATGCGTTGATGATACCATAAATGTAAGTGCTTGTCAATTAAGCAATATCCGTAGCATGGCCAGCATCACAATTGCTCGCCCGGCCGCGTGCTGAATTATCTGTTTGAGCCGACACACTAGCCGCGCCGTACGCATTTTGCATTCAACAAGGAAAATCCTTGAACCGCTGCTGGGAGAGAGCGAATACCCTGCCCCTCTGCCCTCTTGGGAAGGACAGAGGGCGGGGGCAGCTGAGTCAACGGCGATCAATAACCGCCGTGGCCGCTGGCCCGGGGACCCGGATGACGCGATGGACTCCAGTACGAGTAGGACCCGTAGGAGTCGGGCTGGGAATATCCATAATACGGCTGGTAACCGTACTGATAGGGGTGAGGTTGGTAGTAGACCTGCGGCGACGCGCAATTCCAGTTATAGCCGTTCCAATAGCAAGCCGCGTTGGCGGAACCCGAAAACGCGACCCCGGCAACGGCGATGGCAGCCGCGGCACCCATTAAAGTCTGCTTCATGTGACTTCTCCTGTTGATTGTTATATCAATGGTATTGGTCTTCTGAATGGAAATGAGAGGAATTTATTTGATTTTTATTTGTCATAGAAACACCCAAATATAGAGTCCCGTAATCATTTTTGGAAGGCGCTTTAGGTCCCCCCTTATCGGTCAGAGGTTCTTACTGATTATCCCGTAGCGCACTTGAACTCTGGCAGCATCTTGAGCCCTTCCTTGGTGCCGCCCGGCAGTGTCACCTTGTTGCCGGCGAAGTTCAGCGTGTCGTAAGGGACGACAACCAAGCGAGTGCCCATGCCCAGGAAGCCACCGACCGACAGCACGGCATATGGCTCCTTGCCGTCGGAGCTCACCAGGATGTCGTCGATCTTGCCGATGGTCTCGTTGGCATCATTGACGACGCTGCTGCCAATGACCTTGGACTCGCGATAGCCGGCCGCCAGCTTGTGCACATCGACCTTGACGAGCTCTACCGTCTGGGGCGTGCCTTGCGCTCCTGCGCCGCCGGAGAGAAGAGCGATGCCGATCATTGCTGCACTCGCGAGAATCATCGCTTTCTTCATAATATGTTCCCTAGGTTAGTCGTCCTCACCCTGGTTGGCGCATGTCGAGAGGCGCGCGGCATTCCTTATTTCTTCAGCGCGTCCTTGAGACCGCCGACAGCGTTCTGGACCTTGCCTTCGACCTTGTCGGCCTTGCCGTCGGACCGCAGCTTGGCATCGCCTACGGCCTTGCCGATGGTTTCCTCGATCGAGCCCTTGATCTCCTTCGCCGCTCCCGCGATCCGATCCTTATCCATGACTACGTTCTCCTACGATGGACATAAGTTCCTTTCATCGAGGCGACCGTAGCGGGACCGGGCCGGCTGCGGTAGACTCGGAAAGTACTCATCCTCATGACCGCCCCCGTCAAAATAGTAGTAGGTAGAATCCGAGGCTGGTGAATAACTATTCCGCACCCAAATGTGCAGGTGGGAAATTTCCCACCAGACATTTTGGAGGAAGATATGGATCTCATTCTCATTGTCCTCGTGCTCTTTCTGATATTCGGAGGAGGCGGCTATTGGGGATACAGGCGGTGGCGATAAAAACGGCTTGTACTTGCTAGCCTCCGTCGCACCGAGCCACCTATGACGGAATGACGCTATAACTTAATAGCGACGTATACATAAGACGAGCGAACACGCCGCGCGCTATCATCATGAAACGGGAGTAGAGCAGAATGAACATCTTCACTATCATTGGCGTAGTGGTCGTCGTAATTTTGGTTGCGGGCTATTTCGGGGTCCATGGCCTTAGCTTTTGATCTGGCGAATCCCGTCTTAAAGGGCGGAGCTGAGGGAGGGAGCAGAGCTGAGAATAGGAGAGTCTGATGCAAAGCAAAACCGTGCCGGGGGTGCTGACCATGCCGATCAACGCATCCTTCAGGACAGGCGCTTGCAAAGGGCCGTCTTGGCAGGAGGGGCCCATCCTCGACCGGAAGCGCTAACGGCATTGGGAGCGTAATCGTGTTTTTGTCGCTTTGGGCGATCTGGTTAGCAATGTCCTGGGTGCGGCCGAGCGGTGGACAATAGCTTTTCCGTCGGCCAGTCCGATATGGCAAGCTGGCGGGCGATCCTGGCGACTACGTGGCGGCGGATGGGCAAGGACAACCTCTCGGCCCTCGCCGCCGGAGCCGCCTTCCAAGCGCTCCTCTCCCTTTTTCCGACACTCACGGCGGTGGTTTCGCTCTACGGCCTCGTCGCCGACCGGAACATGGTGGAGCGGCAGATCACTGCCATGCAAGGCGTGTTACCGCCGGAAGCAGTCAAACTCATCGCCACGTGGCTACAAGCGCTTGTCCAAAGCCCGACCACCAGGTTCGGCATCGGCCTCATCGTCAGCGTACTGCTTGCCTTTTGGAGCATGTGGTCGGCGACGGGGATGCTGATGACCGCCGTCAACATCTGCTACGGCGAGGAGGAAAAGAGAGGCTTTCTCTCCTTCAATCTTCACGCTTTGGCGCTGGGCGCTGGGCTCGCGCTCTTCGGCGCCGCTGCGCTCGCGCTCGTGGCGGTGCTGCCCGCGGCCCTCGCCTTCCTGCCGGTGCCCGAGGCTTTGGGCGACGTGCTGGGGCTCGTCCGCTGGCCGATTCTAGCCGGGATCGTCATCCTTGCGCTCGCCATCATCTACCGCTACGCGCCCGATCGGGCGGAGCCGAAATGGCAATGGATCAGTTGGGGATCGGGTGCGGCAACAGCGCTATGGATCTTGGGCTCGATCGCCTTCACGACCTACGTCTCGAAGGTCGGCAGCTATGACAAGACCTACGGCTCGCTTGGCGGCGTCATCATCCTGCTGCTCTGGTTCTATCTGACCGCCTACGTCATCCTCGCTGGGGCGGAACTGAACGCGGAGATCGAACGTCAAACCACGCGGGCGAAGCAAGATTCGGTGCGCCGTGGTCGCTCGATCCGCAATGGCAGTGACAGCGGCAGGGCCGAGGCGCGCCGCTGACTGAAGGCGTCGTCAATTGCAGCAGCCTGGAGACCGGTGTGCCGGGTCTCCGGCAGCTACATCGGCAACAGACGGGAATTCTGAGTTCGCTCAAATCCCGGGACGAAGCGTTTGGGGTTCGACGGCGCGCTCGTGATAGCTGCACCGTTCGCCGGCTCCGTTCCGTCTCTCCGGTCCATCAGTATGCGCAGCGACTCGCGACCGCGTGACAGGCGCGAGCGGATCGTCCCGATCGCCACGTCGAGGATCGTCGCGGCCTCGTCATACGAAGCCCCTTCGAGACCGATCAGGAGAATTACCTGGCGCCGCTCCTCGGGAATTTGGGCGAGGGCGCGATCGAGATCGCGCAACGACAGCCCCGCCGCCGGATCGGTTGCCGCTATGGGGAATGGCCACTTATCGTCGAACTCGACGGCCATGCCTTCGCGCGCGCTGCGTCGGACACCGTTTACATTCTGGTTATGCATAAGGGTGAAGAGCCAGGCGCGAAGGTTGGTACCCCACTGCCAGGAACCTTGCTTGGCAATCGCCCGGACGAGGGTGTCCTGGACGAGGTCGTCTGCGCGGGACATGTTGCGGGTCAGCGCAAAAGCATACCGTCGCAGCCGCGGAATTTCTTTTTCGAGAAGTCGACCGAATTCGTTCATCTTACCCTCCAATGTTCTCGACAAAGTGCCAGCCGAGTGTGGCGCCTCAGAGAGAATGACACAGGCGTCATCTCGATTACGGTGAAGCCCAATCCTTCCAGGATTTCCTTTTCTGCGGCTCTCTGCGACTGATCGGGAACGAGCTTCATGCCGGCCTCGCCGGGTCGCCGTGGATTTCTGTAGAGGATCTTCAAACCCATTCCGCGACCCTTTGGCGCCGACGCCTATTGAACCTGCCAGCGAGCTCCGATCACGAATAGCTTCGGAAACTACCTATAGTGGGGTGCGCCGATGCGACGACTTCTCGAACAAGAGCCCCGCCGAGAGACCGGGGCTTCGCCGTCTAGCGAGGTGCCCCTACGCCATGCTGATTGCTGGCGGTGCCCGTCCCCTCCCCAACGCACGGCTCAAGTGGCGCTAGCACCATCCTTCCGACCTGAGCCGCGGAACCCGTAGCAGGGTCTTGGTCTCACCGAAGAGTGGCACGCCCAGATATACCCGCGCGACAGACATATCGGCCGAACGGAGTTCTGCCGAGATGCGGGTAGGTCTTACCGTCGTCGGGGTTGTAGAGCGAGCCGCTGTTCCAGTGGCCGAGTCCAGCGGGCGCTAGCCCCTGAAGAACGGTCAGACCGCACAGCGCGCGCTCTCGGAATATCGGATCCGGATTCTTGTTATCGCGGGCCAGCCACCCAGCGGTATCACGAGCCTTCTCCAGCCAGATGATCCGGCCGCAAAGCAGGCCGCTGCAGTCGAAGAGTTGGACGGCCACCCCCGTGCCGTCGGTGAACCACGCCCCGTCGGCGGGATCCATGGCGGAAACAGCGGCGCCGGGAACAGCGAAAGACGTCAGCGCGGTGACCAGCAAAGCAGCACAAGCGGCTCGACGCAGTGAATGCGCGCAAGAGCGGTGGGCTAACGTCCGCATGATCCGCTCCCGCGATTACGACCAGCGAGGATCTTTCGAAGCTCACAGATAGAGGCTCCCGATGTGCCCGTGCACCAGCCACCCGATCACGAGGACGACCAGGATCAACCCGAGTATGCCACCGATCCCAACGGGCCCGCCTTGACGGTAATAGCCGCCGCGGTAGTACCCAAACCCGCCCCCGAGGAGAACCATGAGCAGGAGGATAATCAGAATTAGTTCCATCGGTTTGTCTTTCATCAGCTTTGTCGGCAGTCCGTGCCGAGCGGCGGCTGGCAGCTTTCCACTGGGACCGATGGAACCGGCTGTGGAGCGGCGGCCGAGTCAAGGTGTCGAAAGATGTGAACTATAGATCGGGCAGTAAGCATCGACTTGTAATGGGTATTAGTACCATGAGTATTTATACTCAAGGAGTGTAAACTTGCCTTTCCTCAACACTTTGCTCTTTGGATCGCTCAGCATGCCTGGGCGCGCCGGTCATTAACCCTCGCCGTGGCCCGCATGAGAATCGGGTCCCACGAGCAAGGTTGCGCACGTCGTTGGACTAATCGACGCGTAATGCGCAGGGACTAGAGATGGAGCAGGCCCAGATGCGGCGCCCTTTGTCTCTCACGCGCACCACTTGCTGGATAAAACTGCTCTGCGTATGCGGCCGTACCGGTGTAGTCCTGCTCGTCAGCGCCGAATGTGTGATGTTTCGTGAATATTTGCTGTAGCCGGTCCAGAAATTTTGGTTCCGCTTCTGCCATATGGGCAATCGGAACCTGTAGGATCTGTTCGTGCGCCAAAACACGCCGCTCAAGATCCGTATTTTCGACGTCCATAACAGTTCCTCCCTGGGCCCGCATTTGCAAGGTCCACTAGTGGTACGACGCAATCATAGGATTCCATATTTGCGGATCGCGTGCTATGATGGGGCATGCGCGAGGGGATTAGCATTGAGGTGACTGCCGCAGACCGCGAGCGATTGGCAGCGGTGGTGGCGGATCGCAATAGCCCGCAGAAACATGTGTGGCGGGCGCAGATTATTCTGGCGACGGCAGAAGGGTGCGGCACGGCGGAGATCATGCGCCGCGCCGGGGTGTCGAAGCCCTGTGTGTGGCGCTGGCAAGAGCGCTTCATGCGCGAGGGCGTCGCTGGATTGCTGCGCGACAAGACCAGAAAGCCCGGCCTGCCGCCATTGCCGCCGGCGCTGGTCGACCGCGTGGTCGCGCTGACGCTTGCTGAGCCGCCGCATCGCGTCGTCGCCTCGCCATCCCCGGCTTGATCATCGGCCATACGGCTTGCCTGGGACATGCCTCGCGTGGGGTGCCAGGGCGCGCGGATCAGGCCGAACTCGAAACCGTCTCGGGGCGCCCCTCTTCCGCTTATCCCTCTGACCCAACTTCCGCGGTTTCGATTTGAACGGCGTTGTTATCAATGGCTTGCGAGCCATTTTGAGGTTTAGGCACCACAGCTTTGAGGTCTCAGGGGGCGTGAAGTTTTCCGTCGCCAGGCCCAAGACGGTAGGCGGCTCGATCGCGATCGTCGCCATCACCAAGCATGAGGGTTTCCAATGGGTGCAGCGGCAGAAAGGGTTCGGCACCAGCCGTGTTTAGCTAACGTCCAGCAGACACCCCCTGCTGCAAGACGTTGCCCACCCGGCCTTTAAGTCGTGAACCCGAACCTACTCGGTACGGGTGGACGAAACATGTTGAAAGCCATCGGTAGGCTGGAAAACTCAGCTTGCTGCGCCGGTGCAGGTCTCCCTCGCGCGCTCACGATCCGCAACGGACCCGAATCGTATCCGGATTGCAGTATGCGTGAAGTCAATCCATTGGCCGATGTGCCAAGGGCCAATCTGCTCGGTGTCTGCAAGGGCCTTCAGCCTGGTTGCAAGCCGACCGACGCCGAAGACTCCACCGACGACGGGAACCGTAATTACGCATTCGTCTAAATTCGTCATCTGTCTGGTCCTTTATAGGGTGCGACCACAGGCTCACGGACGTCCCATCCTAATGTGAGGAATTCGAGCTAGCCTGGCCGGACGGCATCACTTCAGAGCGTACCCCACCCAGGCACGAGCCACGGACGATGCGGCTGTTCCGGCGGTGCCATTATCGGCTCGTCAACGGCCGGGACGGCGATCGCGATAGATGTCTCATCATCGTTGCTGCTCGGCGGGTGGGCGATGGACCATTTCTTGAAGCCGTTTGCACCGCTAGCGTTCAGAAAAATTGTCATCATAGCCATTCACCTGGGTGAGCTCGTGTGGAAAAGAATATAGGGATGATTTCTGATTATACTAGACGTTCAACAGTGTGTTGGGACAATATTCTGGAGATTATTTTTTAAAGACAGCTCATGTCATTCTTTTTTCGGAAATCAAAAGTCATTTTCAGCCTCACTGCTGTCCGGTCAATAAGCGAACAAATCCAATTGGTTAGTTATTTGCGAAGTAGCGCCATTGGCGCCGTCATGGGTAAGCGCTTGATCTAACGGTAGTTTTTCGAAGAGCCTGACCGAGAGGACCTGGAGCAATGTGTAGAGCGAGGCTTCGAGGT
>JBARIB010000743.1:0-5095 GCA_049799535.1 Allostellaceae bacterium
GCTCAGCATCATCCAGGTGCCGCCCATCGAGGCGATGTGGCAGCCGTCCTTCACGTTGCCGCCGACGTTGGCAAGGTCCATCAGCAGCGCCGCTATGCCGTACCGAATGGCTCTCTCAGTATCGCCAACCTGCGCTGCGATGATCGCCTCGACGCAGGACGACAACGACGAATCGCCGGTCGTCAACGGATCGTAGAATTCGAAATTTCGTTTCTTCGCCTCGGAGGAAAACGCATTGCCCAGCAGGAACATGGCCAGCACCACGTCCGCCTGCTTTATAACTTGCTTCCGGTAAATATTGAGGGGATGGTAAAATAGTAGCAGCGGATAGTGGTCGTGCGGCGTGTTCCGGAAATCCCACGGCTCTCGGTCCAGAAAGCTGTCATCCTGCGGGATGATGTTCAGCTTTTCATCATGCGGCACATACATGCTCTCTGCCGCCCGTATCCATCCCTCCACCTCAGAGGGCTCGAGCTCTGTTTTGTGCGCGAGCGCGTTATACGCGTCTGGGTTTGTCGCCCGCAGAGACTTGATGGTCTCGGCCGCGTAGCGCAGATTTTCCCGAGCCATCAAGTTGGTATACGCGTTGTTGTTCACAACCGTGTTGTATTCGTCGGGCCCGGTGACAGAGTTGATGCAGAATTTCCCGCCTTTTGCGTCCGAGTAAAAGCCCAAGTTCTGCCATAGGCGTGCCGTTTCCACGAGCATCTCGGCGCCACAGTCGCGAAGAAACGACTCGTCGCCGGTCGCCTGTACGTATTTGCGCACCGCATACATGATGTCCGCGTTGATGTGGTACTGCGCGGTTCCGGCGGCGTAGTACGCCGATGCTTCTTCGCCGCTGATGGTGCGCCACGGGAACATGGCGCCGCGATGGCCCAGTTCCCTGGCGCGCGCCCGCGCCTGCGGCAGCATCTTGTAGCGGAAGGTCAGCAGATTCTTGGCGATCCGAGGAGAGGTATAGATAAGAAACGGCAGCAGGTAGATCTCGGTATCCCAAAAATAATGTCCCTCATACGCCTGCCCGGTGAGGCCCTTGGCCGGCACACCCGCATCTTCCGCGCGCGCCGAGGCCTGCAGGATGTGGAGCAGGTTGAAGCGGATCGCTTGCTGGATCTCCACGGTGCTGCGCTTCGTGCGCTCTTCTCTGATATCCCTGACGCGAACATCGCTGCGGCGCCAGTAATCGTCCATGTACTGCTCTTGGGAAAGGAGCAACTGCCGGAACCCCTGGGCCGTCATGCGATCCATGGTCCACTCGGCGCGGCCGCGGAGCTCTTCAGCCGAAGCCGTCCCCGACGTGTGATAGACCATGAATTTGGTGAAATCGATCGAACAGTCAGGACGGGCCTCGATTGTGAAGGCGACCTGGCCAAAATCCTCAGTATAGGAAACCTTGTGGCCATGCGGACATGAGGTCTCCAGAGCGTGGTCAATCGCGCATGCCAGCGTCAAGCGGCTCTTCTCGGTCGCATGGCACAGCACGATCCGACGGTCTTTGGCATCGCTAGTTCGGTGATGGAGCACCCGGCCTGCGAATACTCTCGTCTGGCGCGGATCGTTCGCATCGGTGAAGGCCCTCGGTTCATTGGCTTTCATCTCCGAAGAGATCACGACGGAGGCCGCCGCGTTAAGCAGTGTCACACAATAGGAGATGGCGGCCACGTGCCTGTTGGCGAAGGAGACCAAACGCCGGGAGGCGATCAGAACCTGCTTGCCGGCGGGCGTCTCCCAGAGGATCTCCCGGTCGAGCGTCCCGGACTTCATGTTGAGCCGCCGGTCGTAACTGAGGAGGTTCGCATTGGGCAGCCAGAAGGGCTCGTCATCGACGAAGAGCTTGATGATCTTGCTGTCCGTCACGTTGATGATGGTCTGCCCGGTCTTCGCAAAGCCGTAGGCTTCTTCCGCGTATAAGATTGGCCTGGTTTCATAGAACCCATTGATGAGAGTGGCGTTTTCGACATTGGGCCCGCCTTCCTCCGGGCACCCGCGCATGCCCAGATACCCGTTGCCGAGAGCCATTACCGTCTCCAGCTGGGCCAGGAATTCGGGGTGAAACCTCTTTTCGATGATGTTCCACTCGTCGGCCGGGAAATCGTGGGATGGCGGCCTCAGGGGCACATGATGGATCATCGGGCTGTTTCTCCCAAGACAGCGCAGGCGGTTGGTCAGCCAACCAGTTCGCCCAGGTCGTTCACGACAATATGCGCGCCATGGCGTCGAAGCTCCTCGGCATTCCCCTTGCGTGCAACGCCAATTACAAGGCCGAACTTCCCATTAGACCCGGCCTCCACTCCCGAGAGGGCATCCTCGATGACAACCGCGCGTGACGGCGTGACCCCGAGTAATTTCGCCGCCGTCAAATACGTATCCGGAGCGGGTTTCCCGGCCAATTTTTGCTCATGGATCGTGTTGCCATCGACTTGCACATCGAAGAATGCATGCAAGTTCGCGGCTTTTAAAACGCCCTCACAATTCTGACTCGAGGTGACGACGGCGATTTTAAACCCGCGACCGCGAAGCTGATAGATGAGCTCGACGCTTCCTTCGTAAGGTTCCACGCCCTTGTCTTCGATGATCTTATTGACCAAGGCGTTCTTGCGGTTCCCGAGCCCGCCCACCGTTTCTGCTTCTGGCGGGTCGGCCGGGTTGCCCTCGGGGAGTTGGATACCACGGGATGTGAGAAAGTCGCGAACCCCGTCGTAGCGGGGTTTCCCATCGACATAGAGACGGTAATCCGTGGCGAGATCAAAAGGGCGAACTGCTTCGCCTCTCTGCGCCGCACGTTTCTGAAGGTATTCGTCGAACATCTGTTTCCAGCACGCCGCGTGAATGCCGGCGGTGTCGGTGATGACACCGTCGAGGTCGAGCAGGACGGCGTCGTACCGGTCACGGCTGATCACAGGCTTGCTCTCGGGCTGCCGCATCGTATTTCCCCGCGTCTTCGTCGATTACTGGTCGCCAGCTAGTCCGTAAAGGGCCCGTTCCACACCCTGACGGCAGGTATATCGCGGTAATCGCCGAGGATGCAGAGTGTGCCCGTATCCAGCAGAAAATGCTGCCCGGCGCTCGCGGGCAGCCCGATCCAGCGCGCGACGAGCACACGCAGCACGTGACCGTGCGCGAATATCGCCACGTCGCCCGGAGCGGCGCGCGCCCGGGCGATGACCCGATCCGTCCGGATGCCCACCTGCTCCGGTGTCTCACCGCCCGGACAGCCGTCGCGAAAAACCAGCCAGCCCGGCCGGGTCTCGTGGATCTGTGCCGAGGTCAGCCCCTCGTAGTTACCGTAATTCCACTCGCACAGGTCGGCATCGATGACGGCAGAAGCACCCAGACCCGCCAATTCGCAGGTTTCGCGTGCGCGCTGCATCGGGCTGCACAGAACGAGCGCGAACGCCTCCTTCGCGAGCGCCGGCCGGATCCGCTCGGCGAGCCGGCGGCCGTTGTCAGTCAGGGGGATGTCTGTCGTCCCCGTGTGCTGCCCACTGAGGCTCCATGCCGTCTCCCCGTGCCGGATCGCGAACACGTCCACCGCGGCCTCCTCCCGGCCTAGACGTTGTCGGACTCGGTCGAACGGACTCCGGCGGACGCCGCTTCCTGCCCCCACCGCCAGCCCGTGATTTCGGGCATGTCGTCGCCGTAGCGGGAGATGAACTCTTTGTGATCGATGAGCTTATCGCGGATTGCCTGCTTGGCGTAAGCGGCCCGCGCCCCTAGCTTCGGCACGCGATCGATCGCGTCACTTACCAGATGAAAGCGATCAAGGTCGTTCAGCACGCACATATCGAACGGCGTCGTGGTCGTGCCCTCTTCCTTGTAGCCGCGGACGTGAATGTTGTGATGGCCGTTCCGCCGATAGGTCAGTCGGTGAATGAGCGACGGATAACCGTGGAAAGCGAAGATAATCGGCTTGTCAGTGGTGAACAGCGCGTCGAAATCGTGATCCGTGAGCCCGTGCGGGTGCTCGCTCGACGGCTGCAGCTTCATCAGATTGACGACATTGATGACCCGGATCTTCAAATCCGGCGCATGCTTGCGCAGCAGGTCAACTGCGGCCAGAGTCTCCAAAGTCGGCACATCGCCGCAGCATGCCATCACCACGTCGGGTTCCCCGCCCTGGTCATTGCTAGCCCACTCCCAGATCCCGAGTCCGGCCTCGCAGTGCTTAACCGCCTGCTCCATAGTCAACCATTGGGGAGCCGGCTGCTTGCCGGCGACTACGAGATTGACGTAGTTACGGCTGCGCAGGCAATGATCTGTGACCGACAGCAGGCAGTTAGCGTCGGGCGGCAGGTAGACGCGGACGACCTCGGCTTTCTTGTTGATGACGTGGTCGATAAACCCGGGGTCCTGATGGCTGAACCCGTTATGATCCTGCCGCCAGACGTGGCTCGACAGCAGGTAATTCAGCGAGGCTATGGGCCGCCGCCAGGGAATGTGATGGCAGACCTTCAGCCACTTGGCGTGCTGATTGAACATCGAATCGATGATGTGGATGAAGGCCTCGTAGCAGGAGAAGAAGCCGTGCCGGCCGGTTAGGAGATACCCTTCCAGCCAACCCTGGCACTGGTGCTCGCTCAGCATCTCCATGACCCGCCCGTCGGGCGCCAAATGGTCGTCCCATGGCTCGGTCTCCGCGACCCAGGCACGGTTGGTGACCTCGAGTACATCCTGCCAGCGATTTGAATTGCTCTCGTCGGGACTGAACAGCCGGAAATTCCGGGAGTCCATGTTCAGCTTCATGACATCGCGCAGGAACCTGCCCATCACACGGGTGGATTCGGCGGTGACGGCGCCGGGTGCGGTCACGTCGACCGCGTAATCACGGAAATTCGGGAGCCGCAGTTCGCGCAGCAGCAAGCCGCCGTTGGTGTGCGGATTGGCACTCATGCGGCGGTCGCCTTGCGGAGCGAGCTCGGCCAAATCGGTTCGGAGGCGGCCGTTGCCGTCGAACAGTTCCGTGGGCTGGTAGCTCTTCATCCAATCTTCGAGAATCCGCACATGAGCGGGGTTCTCGTGCATCTCTCCCATCGGCACCTGATGCGCGCGCCAGTAGCCCTCGGTGCGCCGGCCGTCGATCTCTTTCGGGCAG
>JBARIB010000744.1:0-2544 GCA_049799535.1 Allostellaceae bacterium
AAAGCGGGACTAGAGCGGCGGACACTCAGGTTGAATCGAGGGGGATTGAACGAACCCGCTTGCGCGGGAGAGGCGGGGCCTGTCGTGAGGTGATCTCCTGTCTGAGAGGATCGTGGGTGTTGCAGCCCACCCCCTCAGACAGGAGTTTCAGATGGCCGAGTCGAGCCCTCTGCGTCGTCGCATGATCGAGGACATGACGATCCGCAATTTGTCGCCGGCGACCCAGCGATCCTACATCCACGCCGTTGCGAAGTTCAGCCGTTATTTCGGTCACTCGCCAGATCGCCTCGGACTGGAAGACGTACGCGCCTTCCAGGTCCAGCTGGTGACGCAAGGCATTTCGTGGCCGGCGCTGAACCAGACGGTCTGCGCGTTGCGGTTCTTCTATGGCGTGACGCTGGGGCTCGAGACGATACCGGAGCGGATCGCCTATGCCCGCGAACCGCGCAAGCTGCCCATCGTGCTGAACGCCGACGAGGTGGTGCGCTTTCTCGAGGCGGTGCCGAGCCTGAAGACGCGTGCCGCATTGACCACGGCCTATGCGGCGGGATTGCGCGCCTCTGAAGCAGTGAGCCTCAAGGTGGCCGACATCGACAGCGGCCGGATGGTCATCCGAGTCGAGCAAGGCAAGGGCGGCAAGGACCGCACCGTCATGCTGTCGGCGCAGCTGCTCGCCATCCTGCGGACCTATTGGCGTCTGGCGCGTCCGCAGCATTGGTTGTTCCCCGGCCGTGACGAGACGAAGCCGCTCGACGTCCAGGTGCTGCATGCGGCCTGCCGCTCGGCTTGCGCTGCGGCGGGCCTGACCAAGCGGATCACGGTGCATACGCTGCGGCACAGCTTCGCCACGCATCTGCTGGAGAGCGGCGCCGATATCCGCATCATTCAGGTGCTGCTGGGCCATGCCAACCTGTCGAGCACGGCGCGCTACACGCGGGTCTCGAACAGGCTTATCCGGCAAACGGAGAGCCCGCTCGATCGGCTGACATTGGAGGTCGTGCCGCCCGCCTGATCGGCGGGTCCCGTGTCCACGGGCTTGGAGGTGGCGGATATTTTCCGCCGCCACGGGGATGCCTATCGCCGCGCGCACGAAGGGCGCCTCGGCCGCACCGAGCGGCGCGTCATGAGCGCCATTGTGGCCTGCCGAACGGCAGCGCTCGGCGGCCATGTCGAGGCCTGCGACGATTGCGGCGCGACGCGCATCGCCTACAACTCGTGCCGCAATCGCCATTGCCCGAAGTGCCAGGGGCTGGCGCGGGCGCAATGGCTCGCTGCCCGGCAAGCCGAGCTTCTGCTCGTGCCCTACTTCCACGTCGTCTTCACGCTGCCGCCGGCCGCGGCCACGGTCGCCTTCCAGAACAAGGCTGTCGTCTATGCCATCCTGATGCGCACGGCAGCCGAGACGCTCTCAACTATCGCCGCCGATCCAAGGCATCTCGGCGCCGAGCTTGGCATCACCGCCGTCCTGCACACCTGGGGCCAGACCCTGCAGCATCATCCCCATGTCCATTGCGTGACGTCCGGCGGCGGCCCTTCGCTCGATGGCAAGCGTTGGATCAACTGTCGAAAGGGCTTCTTCCTGCCGGTGCAGGTGCTGTCGCGCCTCTTCCGACGCCTGTTCCTCGCCGAGATGCACAAGGCCTTCAATGCCGGCAGCCTCGTCTTCTGCGGCGATCTCGCCAAGCTGGCGCACCCCGTCATCTTTGCAAGGCAGCTCGATGCGCTCCGCCGGCTCGACTGGGTTGTCTACGCCAAGCCACCCTTCGGCGGGCCCGAGCAGGTGCTGGCCTATCTCGGCCGCTACACCCACCGCGTCGCCATCGCCAACAGCCGGCTACTCGCGCTCAACGAGGGGTCGGTACGGTTCGCCTGGAAGGACTATCGCCACGGCGGCCACACCAAGGTCATGGCGCTCGAAGCCGGCGAGTTCATCCGCCGCTTCCTCCTCCACACGCTGCCCGACGGCTTCCATCGCATTCGTCACTACGGCTTCCTGGCCAATGGCGCTCGCACCGAGCGTCTCGCCCGATGTCGCCAACTGCTCGACGTGCCAGCCACCTCTGGCGGAGCCGAGGGCCCCGACGAGCATGACCGTGATCGCAAGCTCACCTGGCGCGACTTCGCTCTCTGTCCAGACTGCGGCGGCGCCATGCGGCGCATCGCCAGCGTGCCGCGCTCGTCCCCGCCGCCGTTTCGCTGCGACACCTCATGAGCCTATTTCACATATTCGCCCTGAATCGACATCGCGTCGCGGCCGGTCGTCTGGCTGCCATGGGCCGCGATGTGTCCCTCGCTCGCTCGAAGCCCTTCACCAAGAGCAATCCGGGAGCATTTTACCCGCGGCGCCGCTCCGCCGCGCTCAACGCATCTGGCCAACTCCCCTGCAGCCATCGTGCTTGGCCTCTCGCGGCGATTGACGCATCAACGGCATCAATGACGCCGGCACTTTCGCCATAGCCCTCAACCGATCCGCGGCTTCGCTCAATCCGGCTTCAATGAGGTCGCGACCTCGCCCGCCATCAGCCTCTGTGCCACGCGACCTCA
>JBARIB010000745.1:0-1698 GCA_049799535.1 Allostellaceae bacterium
TATGAGCGAAGACGAAAAGCCCTATAAGATCTCGGCCGAACTCCCCGGACTCGATTCCAAGGATGTCGACGTGTCGGTGTCCGGCAACATGCTCGTGCTCAAGGGCGAGAAGCGCCAGGAAAAAGAAGAAAAGGACAAAAACTATTACTTCTCCGAGCGCGCCTATGGCTCGTTCCAGCGCGCGTTCGAACTGCCGGCGAGCGTTGATCGCGACAAGATATCCGCGGACGTTTCGAAAGGTGTGCTGACCATAATCTTGCCGAAGACGTCGGACGCGCAGAAGCAGCAAAAGAAAATTGAGGTGAAGTCGAGCTAAGCATCCGCCGTCGAGCGCTGAGCTCGGGCGCGACCCTGGTCCCAACCCCGAGCTCTAATTCTCCCTGAAGCCAATGCTATGGGTGGGAGGAGGCCGAGCGACGGCCAATATGCCGCACGTGGCGTCTGCAATTTGCCAGCCGCCGCAAGCCGACGGATGACGGGCGGCCCAACGATCTTTTACTTAGCCGGTCACGTTGGCTATCGCGGTAATGGCGATCCAGTGCCTGGAGGCAAATTCAGGGCGCAACCGCGGCCGCCTCGCGCGTGCCCAAGGCGCAGGTCGTGGGGCCGACACAACGGCAAGGTAGTAAAGGTCAATCCTATTCGATCGATACCCGCCACCGCACCGGTTTTCGCCATCATCCGAGCGGGGTTCTGTGGCACAAAAATGCCGGTCCACATCTCTCGGTAGGTGTCACGGGCTCGCCCAGCCCGAGTTTTTGATCGAGATCGAAGCGGTCGCGATGATCTAAACTCGCCGCATGCTGACCGCAGAGCCCTGTCAAGTGCCGCGCTTCTTGTGCGACGAGATGCTGCGCGGCCTCGGTCGATGGCTGCGTGCGGCCGGTTACGACACGGTCATTGCCGCAGGCGGGCTTCCCGACCGCGCCCTCGCCGTGCGCTGCGCCGAAGAGGATCGGGTGCTGCTGACCAAAGATCGGCATCTTGCCGCGATTGTGGCGGGTTCGGTGCCGATGGTGCTGGTTCCAGGAGACGGCATCGACGAAGCCGCACGAGCTTTACGTATCGCGGTTGCCATCGACTGGCAGCACGCACCGTTCACCCGCTGCATTGTCGACAATCGGCCGCTCGAGACGGCACCGCCCGATTTGGCGACGCGGGTGCCAGAAAGATCCCGGGCCGCCGGCGGTCCGCTGCGGATGTGCCCGGAATGCCGACGTGTTTATTGGCCGGGAGGTCATGTCCGCCGGATGCAGCAGCGGCTTGCTGCCTGGCAACAGGAGGCGACCTCACCCAGGTAATAGAAAACGGCTTCGCCCGCGGCGGTTAAACGTGGCGGCGAGGACGTCAATGCTACTTCCCTTCGCAATCTCCAAGGGCGCAATTTCAAGGCTCAAGGGGCGGCTGAGCGACCCCGGACCAGAGACGCCGCCCCGGTTCCCGCCATCATTACATATTCTGGAGCCAGACTGATCCACCATGTGCCGAGATGACCTGGCAACGATCACGGCGGGAATAAATGAAACAGGATTGGGCCGAGCGGCAAGTGCGAACGGGGTGGTTTCTCCTCTGCCGCGAATCTGATCCAGATCAATGGGTGCTCAACCGAAGGTGATATCCTTAGTAGTTCTGCGGAGCGCGGTACGTTGGTTCCGTGTCTCTTTCCTGAAAGGAGGGTTCCTCTATGCAGGCCAAGGA
>JBARIB010000746.1:0-3009 GCA_049799535.1 Allostellaceae bacterium
TTTTGTCGGCATCGATGTGATCGGTGGGTGGCTCACCGAAATCAACGTCACCTCACCGACCGGCATCCAGGAAATCGCTCGGCTCGACGGTATCGAGATCGCGCCGAAGATCTGGGAGGCGATCGAGATGCGCCTTGCTGAGCGCGCCAACCGCACTCCGGCCTGATTCGAACTGCAGGAGAAGTTTGACAATGAGTGATGCACGCAATGTCCTCGGTGAGCCTCTCGCCGAGTGCTGCACCAAGCCGATGACTGGGTTTTATCGCGACGGGAGCTGCAACACTGGACCCGAGGATTTCGGTGTACATACCGTGTGCACCAAGGTGGACGCGGAGTTTCTCGCGTTCTCGCGAGCGGCCGGGAACGATTTGTCGACGGCGGTCCCGCAGTTCGGCTTTCCTGGGCTGAAGCCGGGGGATTGCTGGTGCCTCTGCGCCGAGCGCTGGAAGGAGGCCTTCGAAGCGGGCAAGGCCCCCAAGGTGCGGCTGACCGCGACCCACGAAGCGACGTTGGAAATCGTCCCGCTGGAGCTTCTGAAGCGCTATGCGATTGACCTAAGCTGACCGGGGTGGGGTTTCCGTGATGGCAGGGTGGGAAGAAACCTGTCGCAGCACTGTCTCGCCATGGGAGTGCGACGTCACCGAGCATTTCACGATCGCCTATTATTTCGACCGGCTGGATGACTCCTCGGCAACCTTGGCGGAAACTCTCGCGTTTCGGGATCGGGCGACCTCAGGTGGGCGCCAGTTTGATGTCCGCTTCGCGCGCGAACTGCGCGCTGGCGCCAGCTTTCACATCCTCAGCGGTCCGATCGGACTCGATGAGCGCAGCATCCGCTTCGGTCACCAGATCATCGACTCGGCCAATGGCGAAATCGCTGCATGGGCCGAAGAGTGTCTACAGATCACGGGAACATCGTTGCCAAGCGAAGTTCGCGACGCGATCACCCGGGAATTGTTGCCCTGGGAAGGACCGGCCGTCGAGCGACGTCCCGAGCCCGCCACACTCGAAGGGTTCATCCCTACGGTGCGCGATCGCGTCAAGCCGATGGATCTGGATGCCCACGGGGATTTTACTCTCGCTGCATTTGTCCACCGCTTTACGGCCGGGTCGATCCAGGCGCTCGCGGCCATCGGTGCCTCGGCGGCCTATATGCAGACCGAGCGCAGAGGCTACTCCACCTTCGAGCTCGCCTTAGAGGTGCGCGGCTCCCCGCGTTTGGGAGATGCGCTCCTCGTCGAAACCGGCATTGTGCATCTCGGCAATTCCTCCATCCGCTTTGTTCATCGTCTGTGCAATCCGATGACCGGCAGCGAATTTGCCCGGCTCGGGCAGTTTGGCGTTCAGCTCGACCTCGATGCCCGGCGGCCGGCGGCCTTGCCGCAAGCTCTGCGGTCCGCCGCAGCGCGGCTGCTTGTCCCGGTCGCATAACAGCGGGACGACGATGCCCGAAATCGGCGTACTCGAGGCCATTCATTCGGCCCGGTCCATCCGCCGCCTCAAACCCGATGCGGTCCCGGACGAGCTGATTACCGCGATTCTCGACGCAGCAATCCGCGCGCCGTCCGGCGGCGACGCCCAGAATTGGGCCTTCATCGTCGTGCGCGACGCCGATCAGCGGCATCGGCTCGGCGCGATCTATCGCAAGGCCTCGGGCATTGCCGAGGCGATCTATGCCGCCCGCGGCCGCCCCTCTCATTTGACGGAGCGGCAGTTTTCGCGGCTGATGGCCTCGGGAGCATATCTGTGGGAGCATATGGGGAAAGCGCCGGTGCTCCTGCTGCCGTGCTCACGCCGGCCAGTCCTGCCACCCCGCGAAGCGCTGCCGCCCGAGATCGCCGCGCATTACGAGGATGAGGTCGCCTATGCCGAGCGGATCCGCGGCGCCAGCATCTACCCGGCAGTCCAGAACATCCTGCTCGCCTGCCGTGCATTGGGGCTCGGCACGGTGATCACGACCAACCACATCCGTTGCGAGGACGAGGTTAAGCGGCTGTTGGGCATCCCCGATGATGTCTCGACCTGGGCGTTGATGCCGATCGGCTGGCCCATCGACAAATTTGGGCCGCTCACCCGTCGCCCATTGGGCGAAGTCGCATACGCCGATCGCTGGGGAGATGCCTGGTCGGGTGAAGGCCTCTACTCCACAACCTTAATGAAGGCCTCTACTCCACAATCTTAGTAATTACGCAATCTTTTCGACCCAAGGTCGATTGAGGCGATGATCCGCGGAGGTGAGAATGTGGAGCCGGCGCCGCAAGCCGCGGTGCAAGGTCGCCGCCCGGCGGCTGGTTAGCGATCGTAGCGGCGTTACGGCGATCGAATATGCCCTGATCGGGGCGTTTATAGCCGTGGCAGCGGTCGGAGCCTATAACCTCATTGGCGGCGACCTCAGCAATACCTTCAACTCTATCGCTAATCAGTTATAGAGGTCGGACGGGACCGCCTGCCTCGGCCGGACGGTGGCATCCCCGGCTGCCCTGCAGACTTATAGCCAAGCCGCGGCACCGCAGGCGGAGGCAGATCGTGCACAGATTTGCCACAAGCTGGCGTTATGCTGCTGCCGGAATTGCAGGGGAACGCAGAGGATGCGAGCAATGGATTCCGAGGCTCTGGTGCCCTTTCAGCTGACGATTTGCGGCATCGAGGAGCTGGCCGGCCACTGTGAAGCCGGCGTCACCCATGTCCTATCGATCCTCGACCCGGGCTGGCCAGAGCCCGAAGCGCTGAGCACCTTTGCCGTAAACCGGCGCCTCAAGCTGCGTTTTCACGACGTCATCGAACCGCATCCCGAATGGATCGTTCCCGAGCGTTGGGATATCGAACTCCTGCTGGCATTTGCTCGCGACCTTAGCGCCTCGCACGAGACGCATCTGCTGGTTCACTGCCATGCCGGGGTATCGCGTTCGACCGCGGCGGCGACTTTGGTTCTTGCGCAAACTTGCCCCAACTGGTCGGCTGAAGATGCACTCCAGGCGGTCGTTCGCCTGCGCCCGCGGGCGTGGCCCA
>JBARIB010000747.1:0-1510 GCA_049799535.1 Allostellaceae bacterium
CCCGTCGCATTCTCGAACACGGGGGTAAGTTCGTCTAGCGCAGAGGTCAGCGCAACGGAGGCGAGCACCCTCAGCTCGTCCGCTCGGGCGATGCCGCCGGGAGAGACCAACCCCGATACTGCGATCACGCCAGCCCATAGGACCAACGAGATGCTGTTCATGGTTTCTCCTCTCGCTTGATTGGCAGGCGGTCATTAAGACCAATGCGGCTGGTCCCCACAAGGCTGATCTGCGCCAACTGTGGACTGGGCCGTTCGCGTGACCAATTTGCAGAACTGGGCGCACACAACTCCGGCGAAACCGTAATGCGGCTGAATTCATTACGGCGCCTCGTTCGCCCTGATGATCGTGCCGGAGGCGGCGAACATGCCGCCGACGCCATGGCAGACCGAGATCTTGGCGTCGGGAATTTGGGCGGGGGCTGACCCGCGCATCTGGCGCACGCTCTCCTGCAAGGCGTACATGCCGTACATGCCGGAATGCATGTAGGAGAGGCCGCCGCCATTGGTGTTGAGCGGCAGTCTGCCGCCGGGGGCGGTGTTGCGCTCGGCAATAAAGGCTCCACGCTCTCCGCGCGGCAATGGATTATCGTCACCCCCGCGGAAGCGGGGGTCCAGGGGCGACGGCTGAGACCCTTGCGGCCCTGGATTCCCGCTTCCGCGGGAATGACGGGTGAGCTGACCATCGGCGTCTTGACAATCTCGCCGGTGCCGAGCAGGTAAACCGGCTTTTGTCGAATGCCCGCTGGCATTCCGCGCGGACGGCATCTCCTATCCTGATTCAAAGCCCTTTGTCTTAAAGCGAGACGCCGCCTCCGGCCCAGTGAGGAACTTAATGAGCGCCCTGGCCGCTTCGGGCGATTTGCTCGCTGCACCGATCGCGGCGGTGAAAACGGTCATGCTCGCGAGTTCTCCGGGCAGCGGGCCGACCAGCTGCGCGCCAGCGACGGGCACGATTTCGGAACCTTGCGCAACTCCAAGCTCAGCGTCGCCTCTGGCGACAACCTCCGCGGCCTGGGCACCCGGGACCAATATTGTCTTCCCCTTCAACTGCTCGGCCATCCCGAGACGATCAAGGACGCGGGCGAAATAAACACCGCTTGCGCCTCCTTTCGCGGGATCCGCGTAGACGATCGATCGGACGGTAAGGAGGGTGTGCTTGAAAGCATCAACCGAGCTGATATCCGGCTTTGGCGCGCCCGCGCGAGCCACTACCGAAACCGGGGTGCCGGCCACGTCGGCGAGGCTGTTGGCCGCAAGCTTATCTTGCTTCTGAAGCTCGTCCATCATTGGCCGTGTAAGGATGATCACGTCTGCGGTTTCGCCATCGAGAACGCGCTTTTTCAGATCCGCGGCAAGACCGTACCCGATGGATAGCTTGTCGCCCGTCGCATTCTCGAACACGGGGGTAAGTTCGTCTAGCGCAGAGGTCAGCGCAACGGAGGCGAGCACCCTCAGCTCGTCCGCTCGGGCGATGCCGCCGGGAGAGACCAACCCCGATACTGCGATCA
>JBARIB010000748.1:0-2521 GCA_049799535.1 Allostellaceae bacterium
CACCCTGATAACATCTCTGCTCATGATGTCCTCGACGTGGCCGCCATGGGTCTTGAGATATTCGGTGTACCATTCGAAGTCGCAGATCGCCGATCCCGGGCTGCGCAGCTCGGGATGGAGTTCGGTCCCGATCTCGGTACGCCGGAGCAAGTCACTCTCTGTGACGATGCCGACGAGCCGCCCTTCATCGTTGACCACCGGTAGACCGCTGACGTGCCGATCGAGCATCAGCTTTGCTGCCTGCAAGACCGTAGCCTTACATGAGATGGTCACCACTCTCGTTGACATCACATCTTTGGCTCTCATCGCTTCCCTTCTTTTCCGGTTAGACGTTTCAATGGCTCATGACGACGGGGATCGTGGCCCGGATATGCGAATTGAGACGTTTCGCGAGCGACAGACCCGATCGAGAGCGGGTTCGCTCGACAGACCTTGGCCCAGCGGCACGAGAATGGTTCGCATCATTGGTTCAGGCTTTCGTCTCTGCATTCCGCTCGCTTCAATGTCATTCAACATTTACCCACCACTATCGAACGTGGGACTCGGTCGCGTCGCGGCCCATCATGCGCTGGATGTTGAAGTAGTATCCAATACCGCGGCTGGCTTTGATCTAAATCAAATCCGACGACCGCTGCCTCCTAATATATAGAACTATTCCAATTGCTGATCGTCATTAACCTGCAGTAAGGCCTCGCCTGTTCGGTCGGCTAGCCTGAGCGACATTCAATAACGCTCGGAAAGGAGGAGCGACCATGGCGAAGACGATGAAGGCGGCGGTGGTGCACGAATTCGGCAAGCCGCTCAAAATCGAGGAAGTCCCGATCCCGACACCGGGCTACGGCGAAATTCTGATCAAAGTGGTCGCCAACCGGGTGTGCCACACCGACCTCCACGCGGCCCAGGGCGATTGGCCAGCGAAGCCCAACGGTCACATCGAGCGCAGCGACGAGCAGGCCCATCGCCTTGGCATACTCGATGCCGAGCTGCCCGAGCCCGCCGACGCCGGAGATAACAAGCCACTCGCCAGGCTTTGCTTCTGTCTCCTTGATGCCCTTGTAGGTGGTAACGCCGGCACAGAGCATCGGCGCCATAGCGGCGAAGTCCGGATTGCTGGGCAGCCGCCCAACATAGGGGGCGGACCCGATCACATACTCGGCAAAGCTGCCGTTGACGGCGTAATCACTGTTGCGCTGGGAGAGACAAAGCGCGTCCCATCCGGTCCGGCAATACTCGCACCAGCCGCAAGCATCGTGCAGCCAGGCCACCCCGGCCGGATCACCCTCTTTGAAATGGGTGACGCCCGGACAGACCGCCGCGACGATCCCCGCACCTTCGTGCCCGGGGATAAAGCTACTATGTGAGTGGACTCGGGTTCGAGGGGCAGCTGTCGGCAAAACGAGGCGATGTCGCGGCCGCGGAACGGCTGCTTCGCGCCTCTCTCGTTGGCTTGCGCGAAGCGCAACAGGAAATTCTTTACACGCCGTTCCTCAGCGGCCTGGCCGAGGTTCTGGCGGCAGCCGGTCGCTTTGAGGAGAGTCTTGCGGCAGCGGACGAGGCGCTGCAGCGCGCCGAACGCAACAGCGCGTTCTGGTGGGTGCCGGAAGCGGCGCGCATCAAAAACGAAGTCCTGCTGTTGTCAGATCAAGCGAATGTGGCTGCGGCGGAGCCGATTTTCCGCCGATCCCTAGAGTTGGCGTATCGGCAGGGCGCGCTTTTTTGGGAATTGCGCACCGCCACGAGCCTCGCCCGGTTGCGGCGCGACCAGGGTCGCATCGGGGAGGCCCGGGATCTCCTTTCCTTGGTTTATGGTCGCTTTACCGAAGGGTTTGGCAGCGCCGATCTGCTGGCGGCAAAACGGCTCCTCGACGAGTTGGCCGATGTCGCCCGTGGTTGAGGTCTATAATTGTCGATCGCGCCGCCGGGTCGCCTTTGCGCACGGTCGCCCAAGTTGGACCCCGATCGCCGATCACGGGAGACTTCGTCGATATTCCCTTGGCGACTGCCCCACCAGGTTCCGGAAAGCGACCGAGAACGAGCTCGTGTCGGCGAAACCGACCTGGTGTGCAATGTCGGTAACCGATAGGCTCGGTTCGGCCAATAGGGTCTTCGCCCAGTCGATCCGGCGGTTCATATGATAACGGCGGGGCGGCATCCCGAACGATTTCTTGAACGCGCGGGAGAAGTGATAGGGGCTCAACCGAGCCGTTGCGGCGAGCTTCCCCAAGGAGACCTGGTCGGCGAGGTTCTCCTCGATGTACTGAGCGACGACCCGCCGCTGCCAGCTGGCAAGACCACCTTGCACTGCTGGTCCTCCCGGCCTCTTTTGACTGTCAAGCCGCAACAGCTCGTAGGCGAGGACCACACCTAGCGCTTCGGCGTAACGTTTGAAGGTCGATGGGCCGGCCTCGATCAATTCCGAGAGCTTCAGCACCGTCTCCCACAGGATATGACTGTCAAAGAAGAGGCGCGGCAGGAATCGGGCCGTGGCGAAGCCAGCCTCTGCATCCATCAGTGGTCCGCG
>JBARIB010000749.1:0-7292 GCA_049799535.1 Allostellaceae bacterium
GGGGGTGCGGTTGCGAACCGGGCGCCGGCCGCTGCCGCGCGCTCAATGCCGGCTGCTCGCCCTGCGGCGTTCAATCCGGGAAATGGGGCCCAGGCTCGCGCCGCGCAGGCTCGAGGGAACGCCAGCCGTCAGCAGATGGGCAGCTACGCCGGAGGACGTGCCGCGGGCGGTGGTTTTCATGGCGGCGGTGGTGGCGGGGCCCGCGGCGGTGGGGGCGGCGGCTTCCACGGTGGCGGCGGACGGCATCGTTGAGGGGGCGATTTATGCGGACATCCGACACCAGGCTAGCGGCCATGCGCCTCTCCGCCTCGACACTGGTGGCCTGTATCGCGTTGGCGACGGCGGCATTCGCCGCGGACACCGTCGCTCAGAAGACCTTTCCCTCGGCCGATGCGGCGGTGACGGCGGTGGTCGACGACCTTCGGGCCGAAAACCTCAGTGATCTGAGGGCGATACTCGGGCCGGGCGCGGAACGGCTGTTGGACTCGGGCGACCCGGTTGCCGACCGCCACGGCCGCGAGCGCTTTGTCGCCTCCTATGACGAGGCGCATCATCTCGAAGAAACTCAGAACGGCGCCGTCCTTGTCGTCGGCAAGGAGGATTGGCCAGCTCCGATCCCGCTGCGCAAGGTCGGCGATCTTTGGAGTTTCGATACCAAGGCCGGCGAACAGCAGTTGATCGACCGGCGGATCGGGCGCAACGAGCTGGATACGATCCAGACGATGCTGGCCTATGTCGATGCCCAGCAGGATTACGCGGATTGGACGCGGCAGCAGACCGGGACGGCGGCATACGCCCAAAGAATCCTGAGCCGCCCGGGGACGCACGACGGGCTCTATTGGCCGGCCAAGGCAGGAGAGCCCGAGAGCCCGATGGGGCCATTGGTGGCGGAGGCCCGACAGGAGGGCTATCGCCGGTCCAAATCAACACCAGGCCGGCTCCCCTATCACGGATATTTTTTCAGGATATTGACCGGACAGGGCAAGAACGCGCCGGGCGGCGCCGTCGACTATATCGTCAACGGCAAGATGATCGGCGGGTTCGGCTCGGTCGCCTGGCCGGCACGGTACGGTGATTCCGGGGTGATGACCTTTATCGTCAATCACGACGCCACGGTCTATCAGAAGAACCTCGGACCAGATACCGCGGCGCTCGCCGAGGCGATGACCCGTTACGACCCGGATCCCAGCTGGGAAAAGGTCGAGCCTTAGCCAAATGCGGGTTCCCTCGCCGCCCGCAGATCTCGCGCAGAGGGAGACCCGGATCGGCTGGAAATAGGCGGTCTCGTGGATGGCGCCGTCGATTGCGACGGTGGTTTCTTCTTCGAGGTGCTGGCGGAAGCTGGGGTAGAGCTGGTCCATCGCCTTGATAACGCCGCGCAGGTTCTTCGCCTCGATCGTGAATTCGTCTGCTCACGGGTGGCCAGCGGGGAAGAGCTTGAGCACCGCCAAAATGGTCGCCACTTGGGCGAAACCGACCCCGACGACCCATTTGACGAAATCAGCCTTAATCTCCGCCATCTCGCGTCGCAAATCGGAGATGTCGGTTTTCGTCGCGATATTCGACAGGTCAACATCGACCGCCTGCTTGACGGCTGCTGTGAGGGCTTCCGCCTGGGCGTCGGTGAAGCCGGGGGCTGTGAGACTCTTAACTGTCTCGTGCGTATCGAGGGCGCTGATCATGTGTCGCTCAGGGAAGGAAGAATCCCCTATCCCCCTTCCAGCTTGGGGATGAAGAAGATTTCGCAGCCTTCGCGGATGGGCTGGAAATAGGCGGTCTCGTGGATGGCGCCGTCGATCGCGACGGTGGTTTCTTCTTCGAGATGTTCGCCGAGGCCGGGGTAGAGGCGGTCCATCGCCTTGATGACGCCGCGCAGGTTTTTGGCCTCGACCTCAAATTCGCGCACGCCGCCGGTGTAGCGGCGGCTGAACCCGGCGGTGAACACGACCCGCGCGGCCATTGTGCTACGCCTCCTTAATCCCCTGACCTGTTGGAATTCCCCCGACCCCCTCGGCCGGGCTTGTCCCGGCCGTCCACGTCTTCCGGCCGCCCGCCGGCGTGTAGGCGAAGGCGGGGGTGGCCGGACCAAGTCCGGCCACGGGGATTAAAACTAGAGCGCGCAACCACACTGGCATCAATCGTCGGCTTGGCTCTGATCGAGCGCGGCGCGGATTTTGGGCGGCGACATCGGCAGTTCGGTCAGGCGGCGGTGGATCGCGCTGTCGATTGCGTTGGCGATCGCCGCCATCGGCGGCACGATGTTGACCTCGCCGACACCCTTGGCGCCATAGGGGTGAGCCGGGTTCGGCACCTCGACGAGGAGCGCCTCGATCATCGGCATGTCGGAAGCGACCGGCACGCGGTAGTCGAGGAAGCCGGCATTGTCGAGCCGGCCCTGCCGGTCGTAGATGTATTCCTCGTTGAGCGCCCAGCCGATGCCTTGCGCGACACCGCCCTGGATCTGCCCCTCGACATAGGAGGGGTGGATCGCCTTGCCGACATCCTGCGCCGCGACAAAGCGCAGGATCGTCACCTTGCCGGTCTCGGGGTCGACCTCGACATCGCAGAACTGCGTTGAGAAACCCGGCGCCATGCCGCCGGCATTGACCGAGGCGGCGGCGGTGATCGGGCCGCCGGTCAATGCCTTCTTCGCCGCCAATTCCTTGAACGACAACGGCGCGAAATCGCCGACATTGCTGCTGGCAGGCTTGGCGTGGCCGTCTTCCCAGACGACGCCGTCGACATCGACGTCCCAGATCATCGCAGCCCTGGCGCGGAGGTCGTCCACCACCTTCTTGCTGGCTTCGACGACCGCCATGCCGGTCGCGAAGGTGACGCGCGAGCCGCCGGTCACATGGGTGTAGCCGACCGATGAGGTGTCGGCGACGATCGAGCGGATCTGGCTGTAGTCGATCCCCAGGGTCTCGGCCGCCATAAGCGCCATCGAGGCGCGCGAGCCGCCGATATCGGGGCTGCCGGTGGCGATGATGACGGTGCCGTCCTCGTTAACCTGCACGCTGGCGCTCGACTCGCCGCCGCCGTTGAACCAATAGCCCGAGGCGACGCCGCGCCCCTGGTTAGGCCCGAGCGGCGTCTTGTAGGCCGGATGATTGACCAAGGCCTCGACGGTCTCGACATAGCCGCCGTGGCCGAGCTTTGGCCCGTAGATCATCGGCGTGCCGGGCCGGGCCGCGTTTTTCAGGCGCAGTTGCAGCGGGTCCATGCCGATCTTCTTGGCCAGCATGTCGAGCACGCTCTCGACGGCGAAGGCCGAGATCGGCGAGCCCGGCGCCCGGTAGGCGGCCGATTTCGGCCGGTTGCACACAACATCGTAGCCTACGGCTTGCTGATTGGGGATGTTGTAGGGCGCAAAACCGCACATGCAGGCGTTCATGACCGGCGAGCCGGGGAAGGCGCCGGCCTGGAATTTGTACTCGCCCTCGGCGGCGGTGATCGTGCCGTCCTTCTTGACGCCGATCTTGACCCGCATCGACGAGCCCGAGGTCGGTCCCGAAGCCTTGAACACCTCGTCGCGGCTCATCACGATCTTGACCGGCCGCCCTGATTTCTTGGCGAGCAGGGTGGCGACCGGCTCGAGATAGACAATGGTCTTGCCGCCAAACCCGCCGCCGATCTCGGCCGGCGTCACGCGGATATCGCCGACCGGCATGTTGAGCAATTTCGCGGTCAATGCGCGGATCACGAAATGCCCCTGGCTCGAGGCCCAGATCTCGGCTTGGCCGTCGGCGTCGAAGCGGGCGACGCAGGCATGCGGCTCGATATAGGCCTGGTGCACCGCGGCAGTCTTGAATTCCTTCTCGACGACCACGTCGGCCTCGGCAAAGCCGGCATCGATATCGCCGATCTTGAACTCAACCCGCTTGGCAATGTTTGAGGGCTTGGTTGGCGCCGGCTCGATGCCGCGCGTGATCTGATCCTCGAAGAGCAGCGGCGCGTCGGGCTTCATCGCCTCGTCGACATCGATGACGTGCGGCAATACCTCGTAATCGATCGCGATTAGCGATGCGGCTTCGTCGGCGACGCTCTTACTGATCGCCGCGACGGCGGCGACCGCGTGGCCTTCATAGAGTGCCTTCTCGCGCGCCATGACATTGCGCGTCATGTGCCAGAAATTCTGCTGCACCCGCTCCGGACCCTGATATTCGAATTTCTGGTCCGGAAAGTCCTTGGCGGTGACCACCGCCTTGACGCCAGGCAACGCCTCGGCCTTCGAGGTGTCGATCGAGCGGATGCGGGCGTGCGCGTGCGGTGAACGGATGATTTTACCGTAGAGCGTGCCGGCCGTTGCGAAATCCGCGCCATACATCGCGCGCCCGGTCACCTTCGGCACCCCGTCCGGACGGATCGGCCGAGTTCCAACCCACTTGAACCGCGTCGGCGCAATATCGTTCACGGGCACCCTCCATTCGTCAGATCGATCTGCTATGCATTAGCGTCGCGCGACGGCGCAGCAAATGCAAGACCGACGGAGGAAACCATGGCGCTAGAGGTAAGGCGGATCGTCACCGGGCACGACGCGAACGGCAAAGCCATCGTGAAGACCGACGAACGGCTGCAGGCGGTCAGCCGGCTCGGGCGCCGGCACATCGCCGGCTGCGAGATCTGGTCGACGGACAAGATGCCGATCGACAATACCTCGGACGAGGCCGAGGCGGCACAGCGTGCCGGCTTTGTCAAACGCTACAACTACGTCGGCACCGGCCAGGGCACGGTGATCCGCATCACCGAATTCGCGCCCGGCGCGCCGAAATTCATGCACCGGACCGAGACGCTCGACTACGCGCTGTTATTGTCGGGTGAATGCGACCTCGAACTCGACAGCGGCGAGGTCGTACATATGAAGCCCGGCGACATCGTCGTGCAGCGCGGCACCATGCACGCCTGGGTCAACAACGGACCGGCGCCAGCCGTTTTCGCCTTCATCCTGGTCGACGCCGATCCGGCCAAGGTCGGAGGTCAGGAATTGCGCACGCATTTCCCCGCGCCCTGAGCCGAAAAACGTCTAGGCATTAGCGTCACCCCCGCGTAGGCGGGGGGCCAGGGGCCGATGCCGGAGCCTTCACCTCTAGATTCCCGCTTTGGCGGGAATGACGAACTTAGCGCAGACGATGGCGAGAGACCTATGGGTCGCGCTATCGTAAGTCCAATCGCAATCCGGAGCCTCCAAGGAGATCGGCACCATGGAATTCGGCATGTTCCACCAGTTCCCGGCCCTCCCCGGCCGCAGCCAAAGCGAGGCCTTCGGGGAGGCGTTCGAGCAGATCGATGCAGCTGAACGCTGGGGTCTCGACACGATGTGGCTGGCCGAGCTCCATTTCGATCCGCAGCGCTCGGTACTGTCGGCGCCGCTCAGCATCGCCGCCGCAGTCGGCGCCCGCACCGAGCGCATCAAGATCGGCATTGCCGTCCAGGTCCTGCCATTGTGCCATCCGCTGCGCATCGCCGAGGAGGCCGCGACGGTCGACCACATCAGCGGTGGCCGGCTGATCTTCGGGGTCGGGCGCAGCGGGTTGCCGCGCACTTATGAAGACTACGGGGTGTCTTACGCCGAAAGCCGCGACCGCTTTGCCGAGGTGCTCGACATCATCGAGCTGGCATGGTCGCAGTCGGGTTTCTCCTATGAAGGAAAATACTACAATTTCAAGAACATAACAGTGGCTCCACAGCCGCTGCAGCAGCCCTATCCACCAATCAGAATAGCTGCCGCTAGCCCGGACACCTATCCCGCGGTTGGCGAGCGGGGGTTGCCGATCTTTATCAATGCCCGCTATGGCTCGTTTGCCGAATTCGCGCCCGAGATCCGGGCCTATCGCAAGGCCTATGCCGCGGCCGGCCACCCGGGCAGGGGGGAAGTTTATCTCCGCGTACCGGCCTATCTCGCCGAGACCGAAGATCGGGCCTATTCGGAACCGCGGGAAAGCCTCATGCATTTCTACCGTGAGCAGGCGCAACGGCTCAGGGATTCATTGAGCCGCTCCGGTACGCGCGCGATCGAAGGCCGGGCCGAACGGCTTAAGCGCATCGAAAACCTGACCTATGACGAGGCGTTGACGGGCCAAGTTCTGGTCGGCACGCCGGACGAAGTTACCGCGCGGCTGCGGGCCTTGCAGGACGAGCTCGGCGTTGACGGCATCCTGGCGGAGCTCAATTGCGGCGGCCTGGTCCCGCACCGCCGGGTCATGACCGCATTGCAGCTTCTCTGCCAGGGGGTGATGCCGCGGTTTCATTAGAAATGGACAACCCCATGCCGGGACCCTTACATGGTTATCGCATCGTCGATCTGACATCGAATGTGGCGGGGCCACTCGCGACGATGATCCTCGCCGACCAGGGCGCCGACGTGATCAAGGTCGAGGCCCCCGACGGGGGCGACGCGACGCGCGCCGGCGGCAACCGGCGGGCCGGGTTTACGGCGTCGTTTCTGAACAACAACCGCAACAAGCGCTCGATCATCCTCGATCTGAAGACTGCGGGCGGGTTGCAGGCTTTGATGCGGCTGGTCGCCGGAGCCGACGTCTTTGTCCAGAACTTTCGCCCCGGCGTCGCCCAGCGCCTCGGGGTCGGCGAGGATGCGGTTCGCGGGGTATCGCCCAAGATCGTCTATGTCTCGATCAGCGGGTTCGGCGAAAAGGGTCCGTATGCGGCAAAGCCGGCCTACGACCCGGTGATCCAGGGCTTCTCAGGGCTGGCGACGATCCAGGCGGGTTCGGACGAGGCGCGCCCGCGGCTGTTGCGCACGATTCTGCCCGACAAATTGACCGCGATCACCGCCTCGCAGGCCATCACCGCGGCATTGCTGGCGCGCGAGCGCACTGGGGAAGGACAGCATGTCCGTCTGTCGATGCTCGAAGCGGTGCTCGCTTTCCTGTGGGCCTCGGATATGAGCAATCAGACATTTGTCGGCGACGAGCCGGCGCATCAGGAACCGGCGAGCGCATTGGACCTTATTTACGAGACGGCGGACGGGTACATGACCGTGGCCGCCTTGACCGACCGGCAATGGGCGGGGCTGGCGCGTGTGGTGAATCGGCCCGAATGGGTAGAAGACCCGCGGTTCAGGACGCCGGCATTGCGCCAGAAGAACATCGACGCGCGGCTGCAGCTGACCCAGGAGGCGCTGAAGGCCCGCCCGGCCGCCGAGTGGCTCGAAGCCTTGACGGCGGCCGGCGTGCCCTGCGGCCCGGTGTTGACCCGCAACCAGGTCATCCGGAACCCGCAGGTGGCGGCGCTCGGTCTCGTCGTCGAGACCGAGCATCCTCGGGCCGGCCGTC
>JBARIB010000750.1:0-3228 GCA_049799535.1 Allostellaceae bacterium
ACGTCGCGGTCGTGCCGAAGCCCTTTCAGAAGCCGACCCCGCCGATCCGCATCGCGGCTAGCACGTCGGACACGTTTCCGGCGATCGGCCGGCGCGGCGTACCGATCTTCGCCTCGGTGCGCCACACCACCTGGTCCGATCTCGCGCGGCAGATCCAGACCTATCACGATGCGTGGGAAGAAGCCGGCCATCCCGGCCGCGGCCAGGTCTTCGTCTCGGCGCCGACCTATCTCGCAGAGACCGAGGAACGCGCCTACAGCGAACCCAAAGACAGCATCATGCATTTCTATCATGAGCAGGCGAACCTGCTGGAAGGCGCGGCGCGGCTCGTCGACCCAGAAACCGCTGCGCGCCGGATGCGGCGCGTCAATCAGCTGCGCAACCTGCGTTACGAAGACGGCTTGCACAATCACGCCCTCGTCGGCACCCCTTCTGCGATCGCCGAGCGGTTGTCAAGATTGCGGCAAGAGATCGGCCTCAGTGGTATTTTAGCCGAACTCAATTGCGGCGGCCTTATTCCGCATCAACAGGTGCTGTCCGCAATGAAGCTGTTGTGCGAGGATGTCAAACCCGCTTTGTGGCCCGCCGCATGAAAAGAGGGGGGGACCGAATGAAGATCGGCAGGCTGTGCATCATCGTATTACTGTCGCTCGGCTGGACCGGCGCTTTAGCGGCGCAGGAACTAAAGGCGGCCACGCATCCCGAGCAGCTCGGCTTTTCGTCATCGCGGCTGGAGCGCATCACGGCGGCGTATCAGGGTTATGTCGACCGCGGCGAGTTGCCGGGCGCGGTGTTGTTGGTCGCGCGCGACGGCAAGATCGCCTACCTGCGCGCGATCGGCTACCAGGACCGCGAAAAGCAGACGCCGATGCAGACCGACGCCATCTTCCGGCTGGCCTCGATGACCAAGCCGATCGTCTCGGTCGCGGCCATGATGCTGGCTGAGGAAGGCAGGCTCGACCTCGCCGCGCCGGTCTCGAATTACCTGCCTGAGTTCAAGGATTTGCAGGTCGGGGTCGAGACGACCGACGCGGCAACCGGAAAGCCCGCTTTGACGATGGTGCCGCAGAAGCGGCCGATGACCGTGCAGGACCTGATGCGCCATACCTCGGGTCTGGTTTACGGCCAGTTCGGCGACAAGTTGGTTCACAAGGCGTACCGCGACGCCAATGTCAGCGACCGCAACCAGACGCTGGCCGAGTTCATCACCAAATTGTCAAAACTGCCGCTCGCCCACCAGCCGGGCGAGGTGTGGGAATACAGCATGTCCACGGACGTACTCGGGCGCGTCGTCGAGGTGGTTTCCGGCGTCGAACTCGATCGCTTCATTGCCGATCACATCACTGCGCCGCTGGGCATGACCGCGACAGACTTTTATGTTCACGAGCCGAACCTCCCGCGTCTTGCCGAGCCGCAGGCAGGCCCCGACGGCAAGCGCCCGGCGCTGCCGGACGTGACCAAGAAGCCGCGTTTCCTGTCGGGCGGCGGCGGGCTCACGGCGAGCGCCGGCGACTATCTGCAGTTCACCGAGATGCTGCTCAACACCGGCGAGTACAACGGCGTCCGACTGCTGGCCCCGCACACTGTGGCGCTGATGACTTCCGATGCCTTGCCGCCGGGCGTCGGCTATTCGGAGCGCGCGCTGACGGTGACCGGCGATATCGCGCCGACGCCCGCGATGGGCCAGGGTTTCGGCCTCGGCTTTGCAGTGCGCAAAGAGGCCGGCCACAATCCGCTGCCTGGTTCGGTCGGCAATTACTATTGGACCGGCGCCTGGGGCACGACGTTCTGGGTCGATCCGCGTGAAAAGCTGATCGCCATCCAGATGATTCAGGTTCCGTTAGCGGCCGGGGGTCAGTACCGCCGCGCCTTTCGTAATCTGGTCTACCAGGCGCTGACCGCCACCGAATAACCGGACGCCGCCGCTCGGCGCGGGTCCCCTCCTCTCCCTGCGCGGTGGGAGAAGGCGCTATGCGTTTCATCTGCTGATCAGTTTCGCCACAAATTCCGGTACGATCTGACTGGCCGGGCCGTAGATCCGCTCCACGAATAGATCGGCGCTGTGCGAGGGTTGGAGGTTGAGCTCGACCGTATGGGCGCCGGCGCGGCGGGCTTCTTCGACGAAGCTCGCCGCTGGCTCGACACCGCCGGACGTCCCGATCGACACAAAAATTTTGCATTCGGCGAGCGCCTGGTAGATCGCATCCAGCCGCAACGGCATCTCGCCGAACCAGACGACATGCGGGCGTAGCTGGCCTTCGATGGCGCAGGCCTGGCACATCTCGTTCCCCGTCAGGTCGTCGTACCATGAGGTAACCTTCCCGCACGCGGTGCAGCGGGCCTTCAACAGCTCCCCATGCATGTGAATGATGGTTCGCGACCCGGCTCGCTCATGCAGATCGTCGATGTTCTGCGTGGCGATCACCACCTCGCCGGGGCGCAGCGCTTCGAGCCGCGCCAATGCCTCGTGTGCCGCGTTCGGGGTGACAGAGGGGTGTTGCAGCTGCCGCCGGCGCGCATTGTAGAAGGCGTGTACACGCGCCGGGTCCCGCACAAAAGCCTCGGGAGTCGCTACTTCCTCCAGGCGCACGCTCGTCCAGATCCCGCCCGCATCACGGAAAGTCGCGAGGCCGGATTCCTGCGAAATGCCGGCGCCGGTCAGGATTACGATATTGGGGGCCTCGGGCCAGAGATTGCCAATGCCTCTCATGGTTTCCTCCAGGCGGAGCGGCAGCCGTTTCGGATGGGTATAAAAAGTAAAAAAGTAAGAGACTTTCCTGCACCGCTGGTCTACGATTTCTGCAAGGCTCCGTTACCGGAGCCGTTTCGAACCGGAGGGGTTCATGGCGGCGGTCGAGAGGGAAAGGGAAAGCGCAAACACCATCCCGTGGTGGAAGGAGCCGACCAAGGACCAGTGGTACGCCTGGTGGGCAGCTTGGTTGGGCTGGACCTTGGATGCCTTCGATTTCACGGTTTTCCTGCTGATCATCAAGCCGATCGCGGAACATTTTAACGTCTCGATTACCACCGTAACCGTCGTGTTCACGATCACGTTGTGGGCGCGTCTGTTGGGTGCCACGGCATCGGGCTGGCTCGGGGACCGGGTCGGCCGCAAGACCCCGCTGATGATCTCAATCCTCGGCTATTCGCTATGCAATTTCGCCGCCGGCTTGGCGCCTACTTTTGCCTTTCTGTTTATCGCGCGCGCCTTGCTCGGCATTTTTATGG
>JBARIB010000751.1:0-9531 GCA_049799535.1 Allostellaceae bacterium
GGGCCGCTTCGGTCGCCTCGGCGGCGGCACGCTCGGTTGCACGAAGCTCGGCCGAACACCGCTCCGCCTCGGCTTGAGCAGCCAGCCAGCGGCCGTGGAACAGCAAAGCCTCGGTGCGCCGGATCTGCTCAGCGACACGGCGATAGCGCTGCGCTTGTCGCGACTGCTTCTTCAGGCTGTCGAGCTGCACAGCGATGGTCGCAATCACGTCGTCGAGCCGCGAAAGATTCTCCTCGGTCGCGGAGAGCTTCAGCTCGGTCTCATGCCGCCTCGCGTGCAGCCCGGCGGTGCCCGCCGCCTCTTCGAGAAGAAGCCGCCGCTCAGCCGGCTTCGCTTCGATCAGCGCGCCGATGCGGCCCTGGCTGACCAAGGCACCGGAATGGGCGCCGCTGGCGGCATCCGCGAACAGCAGCTGCACGTCGCGCGCGCGAACCTCGCGCCCGTTGACCAGGTAGGTCGAACCGCCACCGCGCTCGATCCGCCGGACGACCTCAATCTCGTCGCGGTCGTTGAACACGAAGGGCGCATCGCGGCCGCTGTTGTCGATGGTCAGCCCAACCTCGGCAATATTGCGCGCCGGCCTCGCCGTCGTGCCGGCAAAGATCACGTCGTCCATCTCGCCGCCGCGCAACCGCTTGGCCGAAGTCTCGCCCATGGCCCAGCGCAGTGCCTCGACGAGGTTGGACTTGCCGCAGCCGTTTGGCCCGACGATCCCGGTAAGACCCGGCTCGATCGCCAGCTCGGTGGCGTCGACGAAGGACTTGAAGCCGACGAGGCGCAGCCGCTCCAGCTGCATCAGCCGGCCCGCCCAGGACTTTCGTCAGCCCAGCGAATCCCCGGAATTCCGTTTTTGCGGGGATAACGAATCGAGTGTGCTTTCAGCGCCGGCACTAGGATTTCGCCGACAGCCCCGACAATACCTTGTCGAACTCCTCGACGGTCGGCGCGCCGGCGAACTTCGTGCCATTGATGAAGAACGTAGGGGTCGAGTTGACGTCGAGTTCTTTCGAGGCGACGAGGCGCTCGCCGACGATCTTATTTTCGAGCGCAGTGTCCTTAAGGCACTTGTCGAACTCGTCCTTACTCATGCCGCCGAGCTTGACGAGCCGGGCCAGCGCTTCGCGGTAATCGCGGGCCATTACCCACTTGTCCTGTGTCGCGAACAACGTGTCGACATAGGCATAATACCGATCCGGAGGCGCGCAACGCGCAATCATCGCGGCACGCAGAGCCGGTTCGTCCAAGGGAAAGTCGCGCAACACCAATTTTGCTTTCCCGCTATCGATCCATTTCTTCTTTAGCTCGGGCAGCACGTCGTTTTCGAAATGCGCGCAGTGCGGGCAGGTCAATGACGCGTATTCGACAATCGTGATCGGCGCGTCAGGCTTGCCGAGGATCCGATCGTCTTTGTTGAGCTGCAACAGGCTCTGCGCGTCGGCCAGCTGCGGCGCGGCCGGCGCCCCGACCGGCCCCGGAGCAACCAGCATGAAGCCCAAAAACCCGGAGAGGGCAAACCAGATCTTTGACATGATGAGGTTCCTACTACCGTATGTTGATACCGAAGTGCAACTAGACTACTGCGCACCTTACCCGTCTCGTGCGACCACCGCTCTGCCGAGGCCAGCGAGCGCATCCCGCAGCTCCGGGTCGGTAATACCTGAGAGGCGTTCGTCGAGCGCTCGAACCTCGGCCGGAGCCAGCGGATGAATGAGGGGACCGCCCGGGCCTGCAACCAGCGGCAGCGGACCCTGCACTATAGCGAGCCGGGTAATGATGGCACGGCCAAAAAACAGATTGATTCGCTCGATGATCAGCGGCGCGCGGTGCTGCAATTCAAGCGCGGCTCCCGAGACTACGCGTAGCTGCAACACGCCATCGCGTCCGAGCGCGTTCGGCCAGGTGAGCTCGGCCCATTCCGGGCCGACAATCGCAGCCCATTCCGCCTTTAGGCGAACGAGGACGCCGCCGCCGCGCCGGGCTACGATCGGTGCGGCGAGCTTTGAGACCGCGACGCCGACCGCCCGAAAGCCCAGCCCGCGCTCGCCCTCGGGGGCTTGAGCCGGTAATTTGGGGGTGCCGTCCCCGGCGCTGCGCTGCCGATTCGTTCCCCTCATACCCTTTTCCGATCAAACCGTGTCAGAATCGAGAACGCCTGACCCCGCAGCCCTTCTTGCCTGGTATGACCGGCACCGGCGTGACCTGCCGTGGCGGTCACCAGCCGGAACCCGGCCAGACCCCTACCATGTCTGGCTGAGCGAGATTATGCTGCAGCAGACGACGGTAACCACAGTGCGTCCTTATTTCGACCGATTCGTGGCACGCTGGCCCAATATTGCGGCGCTTGCCGCGGCCCCGCTCGATGACGTGCTGCAGCTCTGGCAAGGGCTCGGCTATTACGCGAGGGCCCGCAATCTGCATGCTTGCGCGCGCGCCGTCGTCGAGCGGCATGGGGGCGCACTTCCCGAGGACCCGAAAGCACTGCGCGCGCTTCCCGGCATCGGCGACTACACTGCGGGAGCCATAGCCGCGATCGCCTTCGACCGACGGGCGGCTGCTGTCGACGGCAATGTCGAGCGGGTCATGGCGCGGGTTTTTACTGTTTCCGGACCGCCGAAAGCTGCGAAACCACGGCTCAAAGAACTCGCCGAGGCGCTGGTGCCGGCGCACAGGGCAGGCGATTTTGCGCAAGCCATGATGGATCTCGGAGCGACAATCTGCACGCCGCTTCGGCCGCGTTGCGTCCTCTGCCCGTGGCGCAGCTGCTGCGCAGCCGCCACGTTCGGTCTCGCCGAAGTGCTGCCGGGCCGCGCAGAAAAACCTGAGCGGCCGTTGCGGTATGGGGTCGCGTTCTGGCTGACCCGGCCGGACGGCGCAGTACTTTTGCGCCGGCGGCCGGAGAAGGGCCTCCTCGGCGGCATGACTGAGATCCCGTCAACGTCGTGGCGGGCCGAGCCGTGGACCTTCGACGAGGCGGTGGGCATGGCGCCCGCGTCAGTTGACTGGACCCTATTGCCCGGCACCGTGCGGCATGGTTTCACACATTTCCTTCTCGAGCTCGCCGTCGCGGCGGGGCAGGGGGAGGTCGAAGGGCTATGGAGTCAGATAGATCAGCTCGGTGAATATCCGTTGCCGAGCCTGATGAAGAAGGTAGTGCGGCATGCGGTCAGCACATTGCGCGTTCGGACTCAAAGCGGTGTGGCGGCCTCGGAGCCCGGCCCGAGATCCGTAAAAAGCGGGAGTAGCGGCTCGCCGGCGATCGCCATTCGGACCGGCGCGAAAGACCGCCGATGATGTCGGGTCACGCCGAAGCGGCGAATCGCCTCGCCGTGCTCAGGCGTCGCATAGCCGACATTGGTCTGCCAGCCATAGGCCGGATAGCGCAGCGCGAGAGCGCGCATGATCCGGTCGCGCGTCACTTTGGCGATGACGGAGGCAGCGGCAATCGAGAAGCTGAGAGCATCGCCGTCGATGACGGTGTGCACGGCGCAAGTGAGCGGCGGCGGGACGTTGCCGTCGACCAATGCGATATCCGGGCGCACCCCGAGGACCGAGACGGCGCGGGCCATCGCCAACAGCGCGGCGCGCAGGATGTTGATGCGGTCGATTTCCGAGACACTCGCCGCGGCAACCCCGATATGGGCGACGCCGCGAGCGGCGCACCGCCGGAGCGCGCGGTAACAGGTTTCGCGTTCCTCGATACTCAGCACTTTCGAATCGTCGAGGCCGCCGCGTAGGGACCTCGGAAAGCGGCCAAGATCGAGAACCACCGCCGCGGCGACAACCGGCCCGGCGAGCGGCCCGCGCCCCGCCTCGTCGATGCCGCAGACCAATCCCGTATGGCGCCGTTCGATTTTAAAATCCGGCATGGCCCTTTCCCCAGCGGCTTGTGCCACAGCGGCACCGGCCGAGCAAGGTCGGGTCAAGACGGTGGTGCGACGCCAACCTGAAGCTATCTTTATCTCATGCGCAAGCCGGCCGTCCTTTTCATCGTGACTCTGGTGACAGCTGTCCTGCTGGCGGCGTCGCCCGTGCTCGCCTTCGATCTCTTTGCCACACACGAGGTGACGGCCCAATTTGCGACCCCGGACGGCAAGCCGATGGCGAATGCGGAGGTGCGGGTCTTCGCGCCTGGCGAGCCAACCAAGCCGGTCGGGACCGGACGCACCGATGCAGACGGCAAATTTGTGTTTGCGGCCGACCGGGACGGCTTTTGGAGTGCTGAGGCTCGCGACGCCGACCGGGTGGCCCGCATCATGATCCGGGTTGGCGGCGAATCGCAGTCGCAGAGCAAAGTTCCGCCCTTCCTTGTGATCGGCGTGCTGGCCATTCTGTTGGCTGTCGCGATCTGGTATCGGCTCTTGCGCGCTCGAACCCGGCGGCCGCCTTCCTGAGCCGAATCGCCTGCCCTTGGCCTGCGGCCCCTTGGCTGGCGGCCCCTTGGCTGGCGGTGCTGACGGCCCTCCTGCTCGGCATTGTACCGGCACAGGGCGCCGGCCTCGCTCTGGCGCTCGCGGTCGACGTCTCGGCGAGCGTATCGGCTGAATCCTATCTGCTGCAGCGCAACGGCATTGCGCGCGCCTTCGAGAACCCCCGCCTCGTCGGCGCAATCGCCGCCGTTCCCGGCGGCATCGAAGCGCTGATCCTCGAATGGTCGGATCCCGACCGTATCGCGGTTACAGTCGGATGGAGGCGGATCTCTGATTCAGAGAGCGCCGCCGCGTTCGCCGCCGCGGCCCGGGCGACGCAGCGCAGCTCGAGGGGATTGACCGCAATCGGCCCGGCGCTGCTAGCGGCTGCCTCTCAGTTCGACGATTTGCCGGAGCCGGCAGAGCGGCGCATCATCGATATTTCCGGAGATGGAATGGCCAATTTCGGCATTGCGCCGCAGCTCGCACGCGACCGCGTCGTCGCGGCCGGGATCTCGATAAACGCGCTCGCGATCCTGACGGAAGAGCAGTGGCTCGAAGGCTATTACCGCGCCAATGTCATAGGTGGTCCCGCGGCTTTCGTTGCCCCTGTGCATGGTGCCGGCAGTTTCGGGAACGCGATATTGCGAAAGCTGGTGCAGGAAGTGGCCGGCGCGTCTTTAAGCGCAACCAGTAGCTCACATCCGGAACACCCCGAAACGTGTCGGTTCTATCGGCGCATTGAGGCTCGCCGAAATAGCCAATGCCAAGGTCAACCGGGTGTCGGCCGGGTCGATGATGCCGTCGTCCCATAGCCGCGCGCTCGCATAGTAGGGGTGGCCCTGGGTCTCGTATTGCGCGCGGATCGGCGCCTTGAATGCCTCTTCCTCCTCGGCGCTCCAGTCGCCATCGCGCCTGGCCCGGCTGTCGCGCCGCACCTGCGCCAGCACCGAGGCAGCCTGCTCGCCGCCCATGACCGAGATCCGCGCATTGGGCCACATCCACAAGAAGCGCGGCGAATAGGCCCGCCCGCACATTCCGTAATTGCCGGCGCCAAAGCTGCCGCCGATGATCACCGTGAATTTGGGCACGGCGGCGGTCGCAACCGCGGTAACCATCTTGGCGCCGTCCTTGGCGATGCCGCCCGCCTCGTATTTGCGTCCGACCATGAAGCCGGTGATATTCTGCAGAAACACGAGCGGAATGCCGCGCTGGGCGCAGAGCTCGATGAAATGCGTACTCTTCAATGCGCTTTCCGAGAACAGGATGCCGTTATTGGCGAGAATGCCGACCGGATAGCCCCAGATCCGCGCAAAGCCGCAGACCAGGGTCTGGCCATAAAGCCGCTTAAACTCGTCGAGCTCGCTGCCATCGACGATGCGGGCAATGACCTCACGCACCTCGTACGGCCGGCGCGTGTCGGGCGGAATGATGCCGTAGATCTCCTCGGCGGGGTAGAGCGGCTCGCGCGGCGGCGCGACCTCGAGCGGAAGACTCTTTCCCCGGTTGAGGTTGCCGATGATGCGCCGGGCAATGCCGAGCGCGTCATGATCGTCGAGCGCGTAATGATCGGTGACGCCGGAGATGCGGCTGTGCACCTCGGCGCCGCCCAATTCCTCGGCAGTGACGACCTCGCCGGTGGCGGCGCGCACCAGCGGTGGCCCACCGAGAAAGATCGTGCCTTGCCCGCGCACGATAATGCTCTCGTCCGACATCGCCGGAACATAGGCGCCACCCGCCGTGCACGAGCCCATGACGAGGGCGATCTGCGGGATGCCGGCCGCCGACAGGCGCGCCTGGTTGTAGAAGATGCGCCCGAAATGCTCGCGGTCGGGAAAGACCTCGTCCTGCGCCGGCAGAAACGCGCCGCCTGAATCGACGAGATAGAGGCAGGGCAGCCGGTTCTCGCCGGCGATCTCCTGGGCCCGCAGATGCTTTTTGACCGTCATCGGGAAATAGGTGCCGCCCTTGACGGTCGCGTCATTGGCGACGACGACGCATTCCTTACCCACGATCCGGCCAATCCCGGTGATGATGCCGGCGGCGGGCACCTCGCCGTCGTACATGCCGTAGGCGGCAAGCTGCGAGAATTCGAGAAAGGGCGAGCCCGGGTCGAGCAATGCCCGCACCCGCTCGCGCGGCAAGAGCTTGCCGCGCGCGAGATGCCGCCGCCGTGCCTCTTCCCCGCCGCCCGCGCGGATCGCCTCGACTCTCTCCCTCAGATCCTCGACGAGCGCCTTCATCGCCGCCGCATTGGCGGCAAACGCCGCCGAGCGCCGGTCGAGTGAGGTCGTGAGCACGCTCATCCCTGTCCGACCATACCGCCCGCTCTCCACCGAGGCTAATCAGAAACTTCCCGCCGCGATGCTCGAAGCGCTCATGCTGCGGTGGCAGCCGGGCTCGTCGTTTCGCAGGCGCTGACGTTGTTGACGATCCCGGTGACGTACCTCTACATGGAGCGGTTCAGCGAATGGCTCGGCCGCTTCACCCGCCCGCGCCGGCGTGCGCCGGACCACGCTCTCGTCCCTGCGGGCAATCACCCGCGGCCGGTCATCGTCCACGAACACTTCTGCGATTAATAGCCCAGCTCAATTTGAGGTCTATCCTGTGAAAGCGGCTGTCCGGGAGGAACCGCCGAGGTGCTGCCATACCTGGATTCCCGCCTTCGGGGAATGACAAAAAGAAGCGCCAAGCCCCTCAGAATTTACAAAATATTCAGTGTAGTAACCGCAGCCGACAAGCCGATTTGGTGGTTTTGTGCCGCGCCGGATCCACTAACACCCACCAATTGCCCTTCGGCGCCGGTGGCAAGGGATCGCCTTGCGTGGAATCGGCCTGCTCGCGCTTCCTCCTGCCAGGGGAGGCCTATCTCAGCGCGCTACGGTTCCGGCGCCGCGGCGAACGCGGCCGGTTTGCGCGACAGCATCGCCGCGCTCACGGCCGTGGACAAACCAATGTAACATCAGCTCAACCATTTGGCTGCGGGTCCTCTCATCGCCAGACCGGCTTTGGGCGAGCGCTTCGAACTCGGTTCGTGCCTCTGCCAAGCGCCCGTCGAGGAGAGCTAGGGTGTCGCGACAGTCGTGCTCATCCATAGGCAGCCGCAGTGGCCCACGAAGCCCGAGCGACGCAAGTTTTCCCAATAGCTCCGCTTGCGGTCGCGAATGACATGAAACCCGCATCGCCCGTTCGCCCCGACCGAAATAAACCGCGGATCGGTCGTACATGTCCGATGCGGGCATCAGCAATGGCGCACCGCTTTCCGGGATAGTGAATGCGGACTTTGGCTCCGGCGCGTCCTCAAGCCATTGCAACAACGCCTTACAGTCAGAAAGCTCGGCAGCATGCCAAGCATCATCGGCGAGGTCGTCGGCAGTGAATCTACGCGCGCCCGTTTTCGCCCTTTGCAGCTGCTTCTGAATTTCAACGACACGGATTTTGCGAAAGTAGCGCGCCGTCTCTTCGTGGAGTTTGGTTACAAGGTCGCGGCGCCTCTCCGCGTCGCTTACACCGAGTAGCTCGAACACGCCATTGTCGAGCGCGCGACGGTCATCACGAACGGAGTTCATCCGAGAGCACGAGCGGCCCGCTCGCGATAGCTTCTGCCTTCTCGGGGGAATGGCAATCCATTAGGTCTTCTTCTACGAGACGGCCAATTGGCCGGGCGGTTAGACGGTCGAATGCCGCTAAAATCCGCCCGCTGATATCGCGAGATGGCGACCGCGGATCGGGAACCTCAAGCATTCGTGTATCAATGACCTCGGTATCCAAACTGCCTTCAGTGCCGGTATATCGGCCGTAAAAAGTTTTCTATAATCCAACAACAGTTGAATTTAGGATGGCAGCTAAGACGCGGCCATTTACGTTTTCACGAGCAACAATGTCGAACATCCGGTGATTACAGACGAGCGCTTCTGGATTCGATGGGATGACGTGGCGATAGTGATGAGCCACGGCCAGAAATACGATACCTGGCTTCACTGCTTTTGTCAGGTCATACCAAGGTTCGCGGGCCGCACAGGTGGAACGCCGGGGCACTGGGACCGGGTTCGATTTTCTAGATTCAAAAGTGTGCGTTTCACCATACCGAAGATATCGCGCGACTAGAGTTTTGCTTAGCGCCGCGAGAGATTCTTTCACCAGTAATATGACACGATCACAGTCAGAAGTGCTTACGACGCACCTCTGGAAATCTCGTAAGCTATGAAATTCGGTTGCGAGATATTTCGCCTCGATCGGGTGCTCGCTGCCGTCTCCTGCTCTGACGATCCTGATTGCACCGCAGCTGACCGCCTCGCGATCCACGCCAAAGCGCTCTTTGAACTCGGGACCGGAGCGTGCCGCTTGTAATGCCCAATTTGTAATGTCGTGCGGCATAAAGAAAGCATCACATCCTGATGTAATCCCGCGGCGGATCTCAGCAATCTCGCCGAGCGGCACGAAGCTAGAATCCGAATTCACGCATGACCTCAAAATGAAAATCAGGCGCTCGAACGTAGCGTCCCCATTTACCGGCAGTGTAATGCGAACTTCCGATTGGTACGAACGCGTCGCCCCGGGCATCACTCGCCGCCTCATCGCCCTCGTTCTTTTCATTCGAGGTCTGAAGCGGTCCGGAAAGAAAGCGACTCGCGCGGACGCCCTCCTGCCAAAGATGCTCTTGCTTCTTGACGATGATTCGGAGGCGGTTGTCTTCAAAATCGGTGTCCGTGTCTTCGATGAGCGATCGCAGCGCGTCAAGAGCTGGAAAGCGCGCAGCGCTTTCAGCTGGCTCAGAAACAATTTGCGCTAACGGGATCTTGAACTGAACGAACTTGATCAGAGAATTCAGCCGCTCCTGCGCAGCACTGCAGCGCTGAAGAATAGTCGCACAGGTTTTAACCCGCGCGTCCTCAAACCACGGCTCGGCCTCGCTCTCGCAAATCGCAATGATTCGGAAATTCTCCAAGATCCACCGCTGAAGCGGGAACCCGTACTCCACATCCAGCCACGATGATGATGTCAGGAACTGAAGCGGCCCCTAAACCAGCGGACAGGGCGTATCCCTTGGTTAAGAACCAGGAGTATGCCTATGCCTATGACTGGGAGCATCGATCGGGTTGAGGTGATCACGTCGGTCCAGCGG
>JBARIB010000752.1:0-2061 GCA_049799535.1 Allostellaceae bacterium
GACCCTCCTACGCTGCACCAAGGAGGTCACACGAGCCCTCGCCGGCGCGCCGCGAACCCTATTCTCCCTCAACCGCCCCGTCTTAGCCGGGGTTTGAGGAGGACCACGTTAGGAACGCGATCGAGCAATTGGGGAATCTGCATTTCTGGCTTTTGGCGATCAAACCGGGAAAGCCGGTGGCGCTGGGCCAAATCGGCACCGTCCCACTCATCGGACTGCCTGGCAATCCGGTGGCTGCTTTCGTAACTTTCGTCACGATTGCGAAACCGCTGATCCTAAAACTGGCCGGCGCAGCGCCGACGCACCGAAGCTATTCCCGGTACGTGCTGGTTTCGGCCACCGCAAGAAGCCGGGACGGCGCGAGTATCTGCGCGCAGCCTCGAACGCGGCGGGAGCGGCCTGGTTGCGATGAAATATCCACATGACGGCTCCGCGATCTTGTCGTCGATCGTGCGATCCGATGGACTTGCCGTGTTGGACGAGGATGCCAGAGACCTGGCCGCCGGCTCAGTTATCGATTTCATGCCATTGACGGAAGCGCTCGCATGAACAGCGTTCGCTGCTCTGTCTCTGTCTCGGAGGAGCGCCCGTCTACTTTGACGGTTTCGGGAGCCGAGGATCGATTTGCACTGTGGCCGTCATCCCCGCCACGAGCACCACACCCTCCGGCACCTGATCGATGTGGATGCGCACTGGGATACGCTGTGCCAAGCGCACCCAAGTGAAGATCGGGTTGACACTGGCAAGCCCTTGCCCATTGGGTTGCGCGTTCGCGACATTGATGCCGCGGGCGATGCTGTCGACATGGCCGCGGAGGATCTGGCTATAGCCCATCGGCTTGATGCTGACGTTGTCACCGACGCGGATCGGCTCGAGGTTGGTCTCGTCGAAATAGCCGTCGATCCAATACGAGTCGGCATCGACGAGCGAAATTTTGTTCGTCCCGACCGTCGCGTAATCGCCGAGCTGCGCCAAAAGATTGGTCACATAACCGTTGACCGGCGAGCGGATCTCGGTGCGCTGCAAATTCACGCGCGCCTGATTCAAACGCGCTACCGCTTGCTGATAAGTAGCCTGGCCTGCGATGGCGTTGCTCGCGTAAGTCTGCTTTTCTTCCGTTGTTACTGCCAGCTCAGTCAGTTGCTAGCGCCGCTGCGCCTGGCGCGCGATGTTCTGCGCGTTGACCTGCGCCTGCTGCACCGCCGCTTCGGCGAGGTCAACCGCGATCCTGTAGTCGGTCGGGTCGATCACCATCAGTAAATCGCCCTTGCGCACGAGTTGATTGTCGGCAACCGGCAATTTTACGATCCGTCCGGCGACTTCAGGCGCCATTGTGACGACATAGGCGCGGACAGTGCCGTCACGCGTCCACGGAGCGCCCATATAGGCGTCCCACATCGCCCTGCCGAGGACGTCGGCGACGGCGACCACAGCCAACGTGAGAAGCAGAGGAACAACCCGCAGGCGCCGTCGGGGCAGTTCCGGCGCTGAAGACCCTGGCGACCAGACGGCGGCGCTACCGATATTGTCCGCCACTACTTCGGGCTTCGCTTTGGTTTCGACCTCAGACATGGCGAAATCAGGGCGCCGCGACGAGCGGCACCAGCGACGAGAGCACGATCATGTAGACAGAAAACACGAACAGAGAGGGGTGCCAGACGTAGCGCAACAGGCCGAAACGGGCGGTGAACCACCTTAATCCAATGGTTACAACCCAGGCCCCGACCATTATCGCCGAGATCGATGCGACATAGACGCCGAACAGGTTGATCTCGGTGAACCTCACCCGGGAACTCCCGCGTCGAAATAAAGAGAATGTTGGATGAGAGACTGCGATATCGCAAAGATAAGCCCGCGCGCTCGAAGAGCCGCGACGTCCGGACCAGAGCCGAGTGAGCGGTCGAGCTTCGCAAGCTCCGCGGCCGCGATTGCGCGTTCGCGCGATTGAGGAGGACAATCCTGCAAAGGCTTATGACTTTGCTTCCGGTGTGATCAACATGTTGTAGCTGAAGGGTTGGTGGCCAGCGGCGATGCCGAGCAGGGAGCGGAACGCGGCGTGCC
>JBARIB010000753.1:0-1965 GCA_049799535.1 Allostellaceae bacterium
GTCTACCAGAATCTGGCCTACCTACTCTCCGGTTCGGCGATATTTCTCGTCGGCATTGTGGTTCTTCGGACCGCGACTTTGATCCAATGAGTATGCGGTAACAGTCGCCGGAGATCGGACGGCCCAGCGCCAAGCGCGAATCATTTGCCGAAGCCGCATAGACGGCGGACAGGTCCATTTGCCAGGGTTTCTGGACGGGTTCGAGACCTTTCCCTAGCACGGACCAGAGGCCGCGGTCCGAGCGCCGTCCGTCAGGTTTATGTTCATGCCTCTGTCTCCGTCACGGGTTAATGTCAGCAGGCTCGGTTGCCGGGCGACCGGCGCGAAGGGGACTTTCGCTCCTTCAGCGAGCCTACCGAGAGATGGCCGGCCGGTGAAGGCCCGTGCCTCTCTTGCGCCTCGATCGCTTTTTGCTCTCGCGCGGCAGTGGGTGCGCGGACGAAATCGGACCTTGACGTTCAGGATCGCGATAACAGCCGCCGTGATGGCCTTCATCACGGCTCTCACCGCGTGTCTGATACTTATCCAGATCGCGACTTTTCATGCGGCGGCGGGGGCGGCGGCGTCTGCCGCCATGGATGCCGCCAGCGCGAACACCCTCAGCCGCCTCGAGGCTGAGGTATCGGAGCTGAGCACCCTCGTTCGGGTGCTGTCGTCAAATCCCGCTCTCGCCGACTCGGATGACAGGAGCGAGGTCGGCCCCGCACTTGTTCTCTTTAAGGCCGCGCTGCGCGAACTGCCGCAGGCGGATAGCCTTTATGTCGGCTACGACAACGGCTGCTGGTTGCAAGTCCGGCGCCTCGACGTCCTCGACCCGACGGAGCGCCAAAGGCTGGGGGCACCCCCCGGGGCCGTCTACAATATCAATTTGGTCCGCCCGACCTCCGGCGGAGCCCTACCGATGCGGCGGATCTTCGAAGACGAGCAGGGCAACAAGATCGAGCAGCTCGATCTGTGGGACTACGGCTATGACACGCGAACGCGGCCCTGGTACCGCGATACGATGCAGGCGGACCGCGCTCTCGTTTCGTCACCCTATGCCTCGTTCAGCATCGGCACACCGATGATCACCCTGAGCGCGCCTCTGCAACGACAAGTGCGCGGTGTCATCGCCGCCGACCTCAAGCTCGATAAGTTCAGCGATTTGGTCTACGCACAACGACCCGGAGAGCATGGAACGGCCATTATCTTCGACTCGTTCGGTGTGCTCATCGCGCATCCCGAGTTTGCGCGGCTCGTCGACTATGCGATGACGCATCCCTCTCACCCTCAGCTCCCTGAGATCCGGGACATCCGCAGCGGGCTGGTCGGCGCGGTAATGCGGGGGTGGGATGGAAGCGATCACTACGAAGGGAACATCCGCGACGAGGAGGGACGAGATTTCCTTTTTCGCTTACAGAGATTCTCCCAGGGTGACGAATATAGCGGGTACTCTCTGCTGCTTGCAGCTGAAGAGGATTTCGCGCACAACGTGCGGACGCTACAGATTAGAGGAATAATTATTGCGCTAATCGTTGGCGGCTGCTTCGTACCTGCGGTCTGGATCTTCGGCAGCCGGATGTCGACTTCGCTGAAACGGATAACCGCGCAGGCGAGCAGGCTTCGAACGTTAGCGGCGCCCGATGATGCGCCGGTCACATCCCGTGTCGCGGAGATTGACGAACTCGGCAGGACCATGGCGGTTGCTCAGCGCAGCATCTGGTCCTTCGCTCGCTTTGTCCCGAAGGATATCGTCAAGGGAATCATTGACAGCTCCATTTCCACCGAGCTTGGCGGAGTGAGGCAAGAGGTCACCATCCTGTTTACCGACGTCACGAATTTTACGGGCATTGCTGAAGCGGCCGACCCCGACAGTTTGATGCGCCAGACGTCGCGCCATCTCGCTGCGTTGACGGAAGCGTTTCATGCGGAGGGCGGGACCGTCGACAAGTTTATCGGGGACTCGGTGATGGCGTTTTGGAATGC
>JBARIB010000754.1:0-4759 GCA_049799535.1 Allostellaceae bacterium
ACCAAGAGTGATATCGGTCGCGTAAGGACACTCGTGCGCGCTCCTCCTGGACTGGAAAGCCGCCCGATTCGGCGTCGGGACCTTCTGCATTGCCGCCCGCTTTGCCCGCGCCGAGCGGGGTTACCGCCGCATTCGTTCGGAAAAGTATCGAAAAATTGACGTTCGGGCATTACAAGTTGCGACTGCGCGCTGCCGCTCGTGTGGCAGTTTTCGCGTGTTCATAGCGCATCCGAATTGCTGTCGTGAAACCCCCGTTAAAGATCGCCATCGCCGGTCTCGGCACGGTCGGTGCCGGTGTCCTGCAGTTGCTGGACCGTCAAGCCGATCTCCTGGCGCAGCGCGCCGGCCGTCGGATCGTTCTTACCGCGGTGTCCGCACGCGACCGCCGGCGTGATCGCGGCGTCGATTTGTCGGCCGTGCGCTGGTACGAAGACGCGGCGGCGATGGCGGCCGATCCGGAGGTCGATGTGGTCGTCGAGCTGATCGGCGGCGCCGATGGCGTGGCGCTCCGCGTGCTTGACGCGGCACTCGACCATGGCAAGCACCTCGTTACCGCTAACAAGGCGCTGATGGCGCATCACGGAACGAAGCTGGCTGCCCGCGCCGAGGAACAGGGTCTTATTCTGTCCTTCGAGGCCGCGGTCGCCGGCGGAATCCCGGTCATCAAGGGACTGCGCGAGAGCCTCGCCGGCAACCGGCTCGAGCGCGTTTATGGCATCCTCAACGGGACTTCGAACTATATTCTTACGACGATGCGCGAGAGCGCGCGCGAATTTGCCGAAGTGCTAGCCGAAGCACAAAAGCTCGGCTACGCCGAGGCGGACCCTAGTTTCGATATCGACGGCATCGATGCCGCCCACAAGCTGGCGATCCTGGCGAGCGTGGGTTTTGGCCGCCCGGTGGATCTCGATGGAGTTTATGCCGAGGGCATCCGGCATATATCCCGCCTCGACATCGATTTTGCCGAGGAGCTAGGCTACCGCATCAAGCTGCTCGGCATTGCACGGCTAACCGAGGAGGGGCTGGAGCAGCGCGTACACCCCTGCATGGTTCGGCGCGGGACGCCGATTGCGGCGGTCGAAGGCGTCTATAATGCCGTCGTCGCGGAGGGCGATTTCGTCGGCCGAGTGGTATTGGAGGGCCGCGGTGCAGGCGCTTTCCCGACTGCTTCGGCGGTGGCCGCCGATCTCGTCGACATTGCGGCCGGACGCCACGCTCCTCCCTTCGGCCTCCTTACCGGCAATTTGCGCTCAATTCCGGGCGTCCCGATCGAACGCCACCACGGCGCCTATTACATCAGGTTGATGGTCGTTGATCAGCCGGGTGTGATTGCCGATATCGCCGCTGCTCTACGCGACGAGCAGGTGTCGATGGAAGCGATGATCCAGCGCGGCCGCGCTCCGGGAGAGGCCGTGCCGGTGGTCATGACGACCCACATCACCGTAGAGGCTGCGATGCGCCGGGCGCTCGAGAGGATCGAAGCCCTCGACACGGTGCTCGAACCGCCCCGCATGATTCGTATCGAGGACTTCTGAGCATCGAAGCCCGCTATTTCAGCGAGAAATAGGCAATTCGGTCGCCGCGGAACGTTCCGACGAACATCTCGCCGCTGGTCTCTAGTCCTACGGTCGCATCACCAAAATCCGGATTGCCCGGCTCACTCACCAGCGGCTCAATCTTCATCGCCGCGGTATCCCATTTCACGATGCGCCAAGGCTGGGTGCAGCGCGTCTCATGGCTTTCGAAGCAGCCGAACACCTGCTTTGCTCCAGTGTCTTGTCCGGCGAGTAAAAGCTTACCGTCGGGCGCCCAGCGCAAATTGTCGGCGAGAAAGCCCACCGGCAGCGTTTCGGGTTTGGCCGATTCGCCGCCATTCCGCGACAAGCGGACCACCGCCTTGTTGCCCCAGGCAGCGACATAGATCCACTTGCCGTCGCGTGAAACCTCGATGCCGTTGTTACCCGACAATTGGCTGCCGGGAACCGGGACGAAGCCCTTGTGCGGGTGCCATTCGTATACCGCACCGGTGTTCTCACCCGCGGCTAGCTTGTCTGAGGCTTTCTTGTCGCCCGGGTCGAACATGTCGGTGACGACCATGCCGCCATCCGGCAGCGGCGCCACCGAGTTGGGCCAGGTGTGGGCCGGCATGACGGCACAGCCGACCCAGGTGACAGCGGGTGCGGTGCCCTTGGCGGTGAGCGCAAAGATCTCGATGGATTCGCGTCCGCCATGATTGACCACGTAGAGCGTATCCGTCCCATCACTGCCGGGGCGCAGATTAAGGCCGTGCGCCGAGAACTTGCCGAGATCGGGCTCACCCGGGCAATCGCCATATGTAGTTTTGTCCCACCTTAGTTGCGGGTTGCTCCCGGGAAACAGCGTCTTCCACGACTTATCCCGGGAATAGACCAGATGCAGGCTGCCATGCGAGCCGGCAGCGCCGCCATCCATGCCGCTGGCCACGATCCATTCTGTCCCCGGCACTTGGACCAGATCCTCGGAGTTCAACGGGCCGCAGACGAAACCGAGCTTGCCGGCAGGATTGCAGGGTTCCGCCGCCGCAACCGGGGCGCTGCTGCTGATCGTGACCACACCGGCCACAAGCAAACCCACGGCGATCAGCGTCTTCATTTCCATCCCTCCCTCGAGTGTTTAGCCGAGCATCATGCGAACTCAGTTTCACCCCTATTGTTCCAGGCTCGTGGAGACATTCGCGCCGGGCTCGCGACCGCCGCTGCCAGCGCATTGACGGCGCCGGACCCGGCGCCTAGGGTCCGCACCGCGGCGCGGCGATCGCTGGCGCTGAGGCCAAATTCGCGGTAGACGGCTAAGTCGGTCGAACGCGCGGCCTGTGCACTCTGCCTTGCCGGGAGTTCGGCCGCTCCCTGTGATCACCCTTTGGGCGGATACATTTGATTATCGGTTTGGCTCTATCAAACATTACCGCTTAACAGCGACGAGGAGGAAGGCCGTGCCTGAGACGTCGAAGATGGACCGCAATCTCGCATTGGAGGCCGTTCGGGTAACCGAGGCCGCGGCGCTCTCCGCTTCGCGGCTGATGGGGCGGGGCGACGAAAAGGCCGCCGATCAGGCGGCGGTGGATGCGATGCGCGAAGCACTGAACAGTCTGACGATCGCCGGCACGGTCGTCATCGGCGAGGGCGAGCGTGACGAGGCGCCGATGCTCTATATCGGCGAGAAGGTCGGCAACGGGAACGGCCCGCCGATCGACATCGCGCTCGATCCTCTCGAGGGGACGACGATCACCGCGAAAGGCGGGGCCAACGCGCTGGCCGTCATCGCAATGGCCGATGCGGGCGGGTTCTTGAACGCCCCAGACGTCTATATGGACAAGATCGCCGTCGGCGGCGGGCTGCCGGACGACCTGGTCGACCTCGACGAGCCGCCGTCGCTCAACCTGAAGAACCTGGCCAAGGCGAAGAAGGTCGAGGTTTCTGACCTCGTCGTGTGCATCCTCGACCGGCCCCGCCACGCCGAGCTGATCGCCAAGGTGCGTGAAGCGGGAGCCCGGATCACGTTGATCTCGGACGGCGATGTCAGCGGCGTCATCGCGACCTCCGAACCGGAGACCGGGATCGACATGTATGTCGGCTCTGGCGGCGCGCCGGAAGGCGTCTTGGCGGCGGCTGCATTGCGCTGCATCGGCGGACAGATGCAGGGCCGGCTGTTGTTCCGCAACGACGACGAGCGCGGCCGCGCTCGTCGCATCGGCATTACCGACCTCGATCGCAAATACAAGCTGCACGATCTCGCTTCGGGCGACGTCATGTTCGCGGCGACCGGGGTCACCAACGGTACGATGCTGCGGGGCGTGCGCCGCTTTCCCGGCGGCGCCTCGACCCATTCGGTCGTCATGCGCTCGAAATCCGGCACCGTGCGTTATGTCGAGGCGCGGCACGACTTCACGCGCAAGCAGAGCTTCGCACCCTTCGCCCGCTGACTGACTCGCCGCTGACTGACCCGATGATTCTCGGCGAATCCCCGACGCCGTCATTCTCGCGAAACCGAGAACCCAGGGACAATAAGCACCTGCACGAGCCCCTGGACCCTCGCTTTCGCGGGGGCGACGATAAGAGCATGGAGAGTTTGGGTTAGGCACACATATGCGGGACGGCGCGGGGGGCGCCGCTATCGTCTCCGAGGCGATGCTGGGGGTGGAGCGCTCGGTCTGCGGCCGGCGGTGGCGATTGCGCGCGGGCGATCGACGATCGGGGGAGGCAATCGCCGAGCGGCTCGGCCTCCCCGAAATTATCGGACGGCTTCTGGCCCAACGCGGCATCGATCTCGACCACGCTCCGGGTTTTCTTGCACCGCGGCTGCGCGAGCAATTACCCGACCCGTCGCATCTGCGGGACATGGATGCTGCGGCAGAGCGGCTCGCCCGCGCCGTACAAAGCGGTGAGACGATCGGGATTTTCGGCGACTACGACGTCGACGGCGCAACCTCGGCAGCGCTGCTGACCCGGTTTTTCCGCGCGATCGGGACCTCGACCCGGACCTACATTCCGGATCGGCTGCGCGAAGGCTACGGCCCGAACACCCCGGCGTTGTTGGGCCTGCGCCGGGAGGGGGTACTGGTCGTCGTCACCGTGGATTGCGGGACGACGGCGCATCAGCCGCTGGCGGAAGCCGCTGCCGCCGGGCTCGAAACGATTATTATCGACCACCATGTCGCCGAACCGCTGCTGCCGCCAGCCACCGCGGTGGTCAACCCGAACCGGCTCGACGAGACGAGCCC
>JBARIB010000755.1:0-3495 GCA_049799535.1 Allostellaceae bacterium
GATCAGAGTGATCCAATGATCGCCGTGGTCGGCCGCGCACCCGCTCCCGCCGCCGCGACTTGATCGCCGCGCGGCGGACCCGTTTACGACCGGCGCGCCGCCGCGATTTCCGCTTCGGTATAGCGAAACGCGCGGAATACCCAATTGTTGAGCCCGACTGGGCCGGGTTCCTCGAAAAAATGCGGATTGATGTATTCCCAGACGACCTCGCGTGTCGACGTGACCTCGAAGATCCGGCCGTGGCAGCCTTCGCAGATCAGGGTGTTGCCGTTCGGCAGCCGCTGTGCTCCGGAACTGTACGGGCTGAAGAACTCGAACAGCGACCGGTCACGGTACTCCCAGACGATCTCGCTGGTGCGGGGATCCACCTCGATAACCCGTGAGAAGGTCGCCGGGTGGTCGCGGCGATGCGTGCCGTTGTCGAAGATCAGCACATTGCCGTTGGGCAACGGGCGCGGATCGTGCTGCTGCGCCAATGGCGGCGCGCCGAGCTTCCAGAGAATGTTTCCGGTCGCCCGCTCGATCAGGATCACGGTCGAGATGTTGCGGAAGCTGACGAGAATATTGCCGTCGGCGGTCTCCGCGACGGTGTTGCCGTGGGTCCATTCGGCGCGGTGGTCCTGGGGCGTAATCGGGAAATCCTCGGGCCTCATGCGTTCCCAGCTGCGCCACTCCCACAGGCTCTCGCCCGATGTCGTCATTTCGAGCAGGTAGTCGGCATAGATCGCGCCGCCGGCTTCGGTCCCAGGCAATCCGCCTTGCACGCGTGCGGCGATCGCGGGCGCCAGAGGCCGCAGGCACAGCAGGAGCACGTTGCCGTTGCGCAATTTCCGGGCGTCGTGGTGATGGTCCGGGTGCCGCAGTTCCCAGAGGACCCGGCCTTGCCAATCGACTTCGAGCGCGGCGCCCGCTTTGAAGCGCGGCCAAGCCTCGAACCGGTCGAGATCGGCCATGATCTTGCCGCTGTAGAACAGGTGGCCATTGTCGAGCAAGTAGCCGTAGAGGCCCGGCCGATAGGGCATCTGCCATTCATGCGCGACCGCGCCGTCCATGCCAATCAGAGAGACCCGGCCGTCCCCGTACATCGGCGCGAATAAGGTATAGCCGGGCTGGGTCAATTCCGGATCATGGGCAATCAGCCCGGTGCGATTGCGGCGGATCTTCTGCTGGTCGACCCTGGTCAACGGCCCAGTCCCCCAAGAGCGGCCTAACACCGCGGCCGGCGATGATGTACGCTATACCGAATCGTCGCGTGCAGGAGAGCAATCATGCAACTTGGTGCCCTGTTACCATTGGGCGATATTGGCGGCGAGCCGCCCGTCGTGCGCGAATATGCGCGAACTGCTGAAGATATCGGGTACGATTTCATCGAGGCGCCCGACCATGTACTCGGCGCCAACGAGGTCAGCGCAGCGGAGGGCGGCCGCACCGGGGCCGGGTTGTACCACGACCCGTTCGTGCTGTTCGGCTATCTCGCCGGCTGCACGCAGAAGCTCGGCTTTTCGACCGGGGTGTTGATCCTGCCGCAGCGCCAGACCGTGCTGGTCGCCAAGCAGGCGGCCTGTCTCGATGTGTTGAGCGGCGGCCGTTTCCGGCTCGGCATCGGGGTCGGCTGGAACGAAGTCGAGTTCACCGGGCTCAACGAGAATTTCCACGATCGCGGCCGGCGCTCGGAGGAGCAAGTGCAGGTCATGCAGAAGTTGTGGGCCGAGCCGCATGTGAATTTCAAGGGCAAGTGGCACACGATCGAGGACGCCGGGATCAACCCGCGACCGTCCTCGGGAAAGGTGCCGGTGTGGTTCGGCGGCCATCACGAGCGCACCCTCCCGCGCATCGCCAAATGGGGCGACGGCTGGATGCCAAATGCCTATCCACCGGATCAGACCGCGCTCGACATTTTCGCCCAGCTGCGTCGTCTGACCGAAGAGGCCGGCCGCGACCCCGCGCAAGTCGGGATCGAGGTCTGGGTTTCGATGGGTAGCGGAACGGAAGCCGATTGGGCGAAGGAAGCCCGGTTCTGGAAACAGGCCGGCGCCTCGCATCTGTGTCTAACGACCACCTTCAACCGCCGTCACCACAAACGCATCCCCGGCCACTCGATGGCCGACCACCTCGCGGCATTGCGGCGCTACCATTCCGCGGTCGCAAACCAGCTTTGAGGGAACAGCGTCCGGTTCTTGTTCTGCCGACCCCCGGGATGCCGTTTGTGTCGATCACGCGCCTGCGAGTACGGTCATGGCTGTACCTGCCCGCCTTCTTGATCCAGTCGGTCCGTTCGGCGCGCCAAGCCAGGTTTGCCGGGGGAAATCTTGCCGTTTCTGTCCTTCGCGATACGGGGCGCGCATTCTGGACCCGCACGATGTGGAGTGACGAAACGGCAATGCGGTCCTTTATGCGCTCCGGGACGCATCGCTCGGTGATGCCGCATCTCGCCGGTTGGTGCGACGAGGCCGCCCTTGCCCACTGGGTGCAGGAGGCGGCCGAACCGCCATCTTGGAGAGAGGCGCATCGGCGGCTACAGCAAGAGGGCAGGCGTTCGAGGGTGGAGCGTCCTTCGGAGGCGCAACGCCGCTTCGAAATTCCGCCGCCGTGCACGAGTGGGGAGGTAAGGTTCAAATGAGCGAGCCCCTCCCGACGCTAAATAAAATGCGCCGCCCTAACGCGAGGAGGCGAAAAACCCAGGCCGACCAATAGACCGACAAGGACGCGCACAGCCATGCGCTATGTGAGACGGGTACTGCAACCGGGAGAGACGGTTGTCTATGCAACCAAGCTGCATTGGTTCCTCTATTGGCGTGCCATATTGCTGCTGATCATTGCCATAATATTGGCGATCGCAGCTTGGTACATGACGGATGACCAGAATTTGGGTCTGGCGCTCGGTATTGCCGCGGGCATATTCGCGCTGTTGGCGTTGTCATCGGCTTTTCGCGCCTTCGTCCGGCGCGCGACGACCGAACTGGCGGTGACTGACCAGCGTGTGATCTACAAAGCTGGTCTCTTTGCTCGCCATACTTTGGAAATGAACCGGGCCAAGGTCGAAAGCGTGACCGTCGATCAGACCGTGCCCGGTCGCATTTTCGGCTACGGGACTATTATTGTCCGCGGCACCGGCAGCACCCTAGAACCGATCCGCAATATCAGCGACCCGCTGACCTTTCGCAGCCACATCACCGTGGGCTGACTTTCGGAGCGCCGAGGTGACGCGAAGCCCCCGGGGAAAAAGACTTCGCGCTAAGGCGATTCAGGCGCGGATCGGGACGCCCTTCTGTTCGAGCAGCAGCTGCAATTCGCCGGTCTCGAACATCTCGCGGATGATGTCGCAACCGCCGACGAACTCGCCCTTGACATAAAGCTGCGGGATTGTCGGCCAGCTCGAGAATTCCTTGATCCCCTGGCGAATGCCCGGGTCGGCAAGGACGTCGATGCCTTTGAACTTGACCCCGAGATGGCTCAGGATCTGCACGACCGCCGCCGAAAACCCGCATTGCGGAA